>JAIWNU010000122.1 GCA_020216655.1 Treponema sp.
CCTTTACTACAAATAGATTACGGATAAAAACCGGTAATATGGTGACAATTGCAAAAATACATTACTTTTGCAAGAACCTGAAACTATAATACTAAAAAAACTTGACAATACCAACCGGTGCCACGGATACTTGGGGTATGAAACTGCTTGTTTTAATATTAAATGATGAAGCATTTCTGGAAGAAATTCTCGAAGCCTATATAGAAGCGGGTATCTCCCGGGCTACTATCCTTGATTCAGAAGGTATGGGCCGGTTTTTAACCTATGAGGTACCCCTTTTTGCAGATTTTAAGGATTTTATAAAGGGCAACAAGCCTTACAATAAAACCATACTCTCGTTAATCGAAGACGAAGCTGTGCTGGACCACCTTGTTCCGCTTATAGAAAAAACTGTTGGTTCTTTGGAGCAGCCCGGTACGGGAATTATGTTTACAGTCCCGGTAGATTGGGTCCATGGTATATCTAAAATCTGCGTACCCGATTGAGCAATAAATAAAAAGGAGAGTGCGCCATGGTTGATTTTTCAGGAATTTTAAATGCATCGTGCATTGCAATAGACGTGGATGCAAATAGCCGCGAAGAGGTTATCCGTAAAGCGATAGAGCTCTTGCAGCATGGACAAAAAATAACTCAGCCTGAAACTATCTATCATGATATTATGGCCAGGGAACAGCTTGCGTCTACGGCTATAGGCGAAGGGATTGCGGTTCCCCATGCGTTAAGTGATTCTATGCAAAGTACGGTCATGGCGGTCATCCGGCTAAAACAGCCTATAGATTTTAATGCCCCCGACGGTAAACCGGTGGATCTCTTTTTTATAATGGCGGGGCCAAAAAACGATACGGCATACCACCTAAAGCTCCTTTCCAGGCTTGCTCGGCTGCTTCATGATCCCCATTTCCGGGAACAGGCCCGTTCAGCCGCAACTGCAGAAAACCTTGCCGCCCTGCTTTTAGAAAAAGAATAGGAGAGCTCTATTGATGGAAACAAAAAAGAGCCTCTTATGGAACCTGATTCGATATTTTATCACCGTCATTTTCTTGTTTATTTGCTGGATGCTTTTTTCGGCAACATTAGATTTTCCCTATGTAATGATAGGCTTGGTGGGATCCCTTGTTATTTCTCTTTTTGTTTTTAATGTGTTTATAGAACCCCACGAGGCGGGCCGAAGGTCCGTTATACCCCGTCTTTTGCCTCTCCTCTGGTACTTTCCTTTGCTCATCCGTTCTCTTTATATCGCCAGTTTTAAAATGCTCGGGGCGGTATTCACCGGATCGATACAGCCCGGTATTGTACATTTTAAAAGCAGGCTCCGATCCGATTTGGCGAGGGTTGTGCTTGCCCATTCAATCACCTTTAGTCCTGGTACTATAACCATGGATCTCGATGAAGACCATTATGTGGTTCATTGGATGTTCGCCAGCACCCGTCATTCAAAGCAGGCAGGTTCTGAAATTAAAGATGCCTTGGAAAATCAGCTGCGGAAAATTTGGACATGAAGCACGAGATTTATTTAGTGACGAGCTGGGTGTTTATCATTTGTATTGGGCTTGCCCTTATTCGGCTTTTGCTCGGCCCCCGAGGTGCTGACCGGCTTGTTGCTCTCTCGGTGATTTCTTCTCTGATTTTGGCTCTCCTCGTCATGTTCGGAACTCAAGAAGGGCGGCTTCTGTACCTGGATGTGGCTCTTCTTTATGATGTATTTGGCTTTTTGGGAATCTTGGCTATAGCCCGATTTTTTAAAGACAAGGAATCCGGAGACCGGAGGTTCTAATGTCACTCTTGATTGATATACTTTCCATGTTGATTGCCTTTTTAGCCTGTGTTTTTGCTATTGCGGGGACGCTAAGCCTGTTTCGCTTTCCAGATTGTTATACCCGGTTGCAGGGCTCTTCCCTTGCGAGTTCTACCGCTCCATTTACCATATTTTTTCTGAGTCTTATTAATGCTGCAGATATTGCGTTGGCGTTCAGAATCCTTTTACTCATGCTCTTTTTCTTAGTGTCCTCCCCGACTACGAGCCACATTATTGTTCGTTATGCCTGGTATTCGGGGGTGATACCCTGGACTAAAAAAGGACACAAACCATGATTACCGTTCTATTGCTCCTTGTCCTTATTGGTTCCGCCTATGCCTTATTTTCCCGGGATTTATTGCATGGAACTATTGCCCTTTCTATGACCAGTGTCGTTTCAGCGCTTATTTTTTATTTGCTCCATGCACCGGATGTGGCAATTACAGAGGCTGCAGTTGGCGCAGGCTTATCCACGGTGATATTTCTTTGGGTTATTAAAAACACAAAACGGAGCGATCCATGATCCGAATAATGGGACTCGGTAGCGTGCTGCTCTTGCTCGTTGTGTTAGGACCAATGATTATTCCCGATGAGGCATGGCCAGAGGTTAACCGGAACTTCCTTGCTGTAAGAGGGCTTGATGATACAGGAGCAAATAATCTGGTCTCCGCAATTTATTTGGGCTACAGAGCTTATGATACGATCGGGGAAACAATTGTGCTCCTTGCTGCTGTAGCGGGAGCTCTGTATCTCATTACATCCCCATCTGCTCAAGAGCCTGCAGATATCACAACACTAGACTCTATTGAGAAAAAAAAACATGCAACACGAACCAACGTTATTAGTATGACCACGGGGAAGCTTGCTCCGGTAGTCATGCTGTTTGGTTGGTACGTTATGTTTTTTGGACACCAATCCCCAGGGGGCGGGTTCCAGGGCGGAGTTGTTCTCGCCTCGGGGCTGCTTTTTATCGCCCTCGGGAGGGAAAAGCGTCAGGTCGCATCGATTATCACTAAAGACAGTCTGCGTGCTATAGAAGTAGGTTCGCTTTTTGCAATTCTTTTTATGGTCTTTATACCACTGTTATTTGGATCCTTTGTATTAGAAAATCCTTTTGCCTCCGCGGACATCACCATACCCAAGGTCTTGTATATTATTGGGTTTAATGTAGCCATAGGACTTAAGGTTGGTTCAGGGCTGGCGCTTTTGGGCCTTTTAATGATGGACATGAAGTATGATGATTGACAGAATCCTTTTGCTTGGCCTTTTTCTCCTGGGCTTTTACGGTCTTGCGGTACAAAAAAACTTGGTAAAGAAAGTATTTGCCCTTTCGATACAAAATGCCGCAGTGGTATTGCTTTTTATCCTGGAGGGGGGGCGTATCGGTACACACGCCCCTTTGGTTATGGAAGGCTCAAAAACTTATGTGGATCCGGTACCCCAGGCGCTGATGCTCACCGCCATTGTGGTCGGGGTCTGTGTGAGTGCCCTGGTACTCGCATTGGTGTACCGCCTTTTCCGGGAGTACCAAACTCTTGATGTAGAAGAAATCCAAAAAAGGGCAAACAATGAGAAGTGAAGATCTAGTTATTCTAGAAATAATGCTGCCTTTGGTCGGAGCTTCTTTCTGTTTTCTTGCAAAACTGATACATGCTCCGAAAGTACAGAAAGGCCTTGAATGGATAGGGGGCATTGTTGGCCTTGCAATACCACTAGGTCTCTTATTCCTTTTGTATGAACCTGTCAAAGAGGGGCCCCTGCGTTTTTTTGTCGGAAACCAGCATGAAGCCATTGGCATAGAGATTCGTTTTGATGGAATGAGCTGGCTTCTTGGAATGATGGGTTTTATCAGTGCCTTAAGTGCCTGGCTCTTTTCTCGCAGTTCAGGACCGGACTCTCCAGTATTTTCCGCTTTGTTTTTTATACAAACCTTTGCGTTGACCGCAACTGCTGCCTCAGCCGATTTATTTAACCTATTTGTCTGTTTTGAAATTCTTGGTATTGCATCCTATGCGCTCACGGCTTTTTCAGGAAAGGGCCGGGCCTTTATGGCTGCCTTTAGCTATATGGCGGTGAGTTCCTCTGCTATGGCTATTTTTTTGTTTGGTGTTTTTGGTATTTACCGGATTACAGGATCCCTCTCTTTTGATGCAATTGCAAGCTATATAGTTTCCGTTAATACAGAAGGCCAGATTGTGGGCATTGGTTTATCTCTGGTCTGTATTGTGGTCGCCACTGCTGTCCGAGTGGCTATCTTGCCCGTTTATGGCTGGCTCCCTGAGGCCCATGCCTCTGCTCCCCATGCAATATCAGCGGTTCTCTCCGGTGTGTTGATTAAGGTGCCCCTTTTTGCGTTGGGCCGATTTTTGTTCCTCCTTATGGCAACGGTTTCTTCGGTAGATATTGTATTTAAGGAAATCTTAGAAATCCTGAAATTTTCAGGGACCCTCACCGCCCTCGTGGCCGTTATTTTTGCCCTCTCCCAGCGGGAGGCAAAGCGGCTTTTAGCCTATCATTCTATCAGCCAGATCGGATATGTGGTGAGTGCCTGGGCTATGGCGAGTCCCGTGGCAATAGCTGCTGCATGGCTCCATGCCTTTTATCATGCTCTCTTTAAGGGTCTCCTCTTTCTCAGTGTGGGATCGGTTACCGATGCAGCAGGCTCTAAGGATGTGTATGCTGTCCGAGGCGCATACAGAACCGGATTTATTCCTACCATGAGCTTTTTTATTGGGGCTCTTTCTATTTCAGCCCTCCCGCCTTTTAACGGATTTGCAAGCAAGGCTGCAGTTTCTTCATTGCATAAGGGAACATGGGAATATGTTATTCTGAGTCTTGCGTCGATTGGAACTGTCGCTTCTATGATCAAATTAAGCAGAATATTTCTCGGAAGACCGAAGCCTCGGAACGATGTGGACGTAAAAGCTGAATTGTATGGAACACCTCAGCGGATTAGGGGCTTTTGGCTTAAGGTCGTATTGCTTATATTCTCTGCCGCCTGTGTTGCTACAGGCCTTTTTGCTCCCAAGATAGGAGCTCTGGCAGGGCTTTTAACAGGGACAGATTACAACCCGGTACCAGTATCATTATTTTCCGTACCAGCTTTGCAGGGCGCGTTGATGCTCCTTGTTCAAGGGGGCTTATTATACCTTTTTATTGTAAGCAATCCGGGGAAAATGATCACCCATGCAATAGAAGAACGGCGCCCCAGCTTTGCGGGGCTTCTGTTTGCTTTTTCCCTTGCCCTCGGTGCGCTGGGGGCGCTTGTTTTGTACCGTCATTAACAGGGGATGCTAAAAACGAATATCCACCATGGTGATATCATCGGCCAGATGGGATTCGCCGATCCAGCGATTTACTTCTTCATCGATCCGTTGCGATATTTCAGAGAGGGGTGTTTTATATAGTCCCCTTAAAAGTTCGATGGTTTTTTCTTCTCCATAGCGTTCGCCGAAGGGATCGGTCATATCGGTAAGACCATCGGAATATGCGGTAATTCTGAGCCCCTTCACGATGGGGAGTGAAATTGGTGCTTCATTCACGAGTTTTTCTTCGATACCCAGGGGCGGCAGGTTTGGCCGGGCAATTTTACAGGCGATTTTCTTTTCTTCTTCCTGGGGAATAAAAACGAGTACCGGAGAAAATCCGCAGTTGTGAACTTCCACAGAGTTTGCATCAAAATCGATATAGAAGAGTACGGCGGCAACGAATACATCGTCGGGATTCACTTCCTTAATCATGGCATTAATAAGCCCCGTGGTTTTGCGCGGATCTCCTTCATAGGCAAATAATTTAAAGGCTGCAAAAAAGGCTCCCAATGCGGTTGTTGCGAGGGAACCAGAAATGTTTTTGCCTGCCACGTCAAAGCATGCGACCAGGTACCTGTTGGGGCCGATCCGGGCAGCACGATAAAAATCGCCGCCTACTTCGTGGGCCATGCGGTTATAAAATATGAGCCTGTACCGTGGATCCTCCGGGATGGGTTTGCTTAAAAGGTATTGCTGTATTTCTCCCGCCCGTCTGAGATCCTGGGCACGGATTTCGTTAAGGTGCTCCAGCATTTGCCGTAAGTTTACGATTCCAAGGTAACTGCGATGGTGCTGGACAATATACCATCCTGGATCATCGCCCTGGGTTTCCTTAAGGCCCTCGGCCACAATACGGTCCACATAGTCGGTGGCCTCTACGGTTTTGCGGGCCGGAATGACATAGGCATCCAGGTCTTTTTGCCAGAAACGTTTCCAGGTGGATTCAACAATCTCTTCGAGAACATGCCGGGGAACCACCCCGAGGACTGCCCCGTCCCGTTCGATAGGAAGTACTTCCAGCTCCGGCCGGTCAGAAAGGAGCTCCAGGGCCCAGCCTGCTTCAGACCCGGCACTAAGGGGTTCAACACAATCGGCAATGTAACCTACTTGCAAAGGTGAAAACAGTCTCCCGATATCGCGGGCCTTCGTAGTCATATCATTTCTCCTGTTTTTGTTTACTTTTGGAGCATTATACTATAAAACAGTAAAAGGGGGTACTATGAATATTTTTTTAAAATTAAAAGATACCTTAACCGCAGCCTATCAGAAATTGGTAAGGGCCTCAAAAACGGTTTTAAGGTCCCTTAAGAAGGCTCAGCATCCCCTGGCAGAACGGATTTTATCCGATGCAATGCAATTAAGCGGCATTCCCTCTCCCACCGAAAAGGAAGAGGCCCGTTCAACCTTTATAGTAGAGCGGCTTGCAAGCCTGGGAGTGCAAAGTACACTGGACGATGCAGGGCACCTACTGGCCCGCATCCCCTGTACAGTTGCAGAAGATGTTAAGCCAATACTTCTTGTCGCAGCTCTCCCGAGCGAACATTGGCATCCCACAGCAAGCTTGGGGAGTCTGGATACGGAAAAAGCCTATGGGTCTGGCTTGGCTGACGCAATCGGTCCGGCAACCCTGCTGGCTGTTGCGGAGGCCATGAAAACCGGTTCCCTGCGGTGCAATAGGGATGTACTTTTACTTTTTACTGCCTCGCCATCGGGGAAAGTTCCTGTGGATCTGTATAACAGTCTTATCGAAGGATCAGAAACCACTCCCGCGGCAGTTTTTTCGATCCGGGGCCTTTCTCTTGGGGTTCTTAATACTTCCTACAAGGGTACCTATCAGATTCGTGTACACCTTACATTGGAAGATTCAGAGGATGCAGAAAGCAGGTATTCTGCGGTAGATGCCATCACCCAACTGGCCCAGAGCCTTTCTCTCGTGCAATGGGATGAAAAGGGCGAAACCAATTCTGTAATAAGCCGCATAGAGGCAGGCTTTGGATTTGGAAAGCATCCCACGGAAGGTTTGGCAGAAATTGAGCTCTATTCGTCTGATTCAGCGGTGCTGGAAATGGCCATGAAGGCCGCAATAGCAACCGCTGAAAAAAGCGCTGCCCAATACAAGGCAAAAGCCCTGGTCGAGGTAGTGAGTTCCATTCCAGTGGGTAAAGCAGAGGTTAATCAGGAACTAACGAAGCTGGTTGCGGGGATTATGAAGGACCTGCATATCAAGATACGGGAAAAACCCGCGGTTTCCGCTGTGTCCTATTTTACCACTAAGAATATTCCAGCCATGGTCTTAGGCATGGCCCGGGGACATATAGGACTTGAACAGGACGAGATTGAGGTAGAAAGCCTTGAATTGGGTAGGAAACTCCTCTTTACCCTGCTGGAAAAGTTAACAAAAGAAGGAAATCTTTCATGATACAGAGCGATTCTCTATTAAACAGGACCTGGCACCACTCCCGCTTTGCGGATATAGAGCGGCTTGTGGCTCTGAAAGAAAAAAAAGGACTTAAAATATCCCTCGCCTTTCCCACCTTAAATGAAGAGGCAACCATAGGAAAAGAAATTCTGGTAATCCGCACCGAACTCATGGATCGATACCCCCTGCTGGATGAAATTGTTGTTATAGACTCCTCGTCCCAGGACAAGACCAGGACCATCGCTGAACGGTACGGCGCAAAGGTATATCAATCTAAAAACATACTGCCATCCTACGGCACCTACCGCGGCAAGGGCGAAAACCTCTGGAAGAGCTTGTACGTGCTCCAGGGAGACATTGTTGTCTGGGTAGACGCGGATATTGCCAATATTTCACCGAAATTTGTCTATGCCCTCGTTGGTCCCCTTTTGGAAGATGACTCCATTGGCTATGTCAAAGCCTTTTACGAACGGCCCATACGGTCCAGCGGGGACCTTAAGCCCTCAGGGGGCGGCCGGGTCACGGAAATATTGGTGCGGCCCCTTTTCTCGCTTTTTTATCCCGAACTGGCGGCCCTCATTCAGCCCCTCTCTGGCGAATATGCGGGAAGGAGGAAACTTCTAGAAACCCTGCCGTTTTCGGTTGGCTATGGGGTAGAGTTAGGTCACCTTTTGGATATTTATCATCAGTTTGGTATAAAAAGCCTTGCCCAGGTGGATCTGGATATCCGGATTCACCGGAACCAGACCACCCAGGCTTTGGGGAAAATGAGCTACGGAATTCTCAACACCTTTTTCAAACGGGCGGGCCAGTACGGAGATGCCCAATTGCTAAAGACTCTGGGGGCTTACCATATCAGCCTGGAAAATCAGGGCGATTCCCACCGGCTTATAGAAACAGAAATCCCAAGCATCGAGCGGCCCGCCATGGTTTCCATACCCGAGTATCGGGAACGCTTTGCCGTGCCGCCAGAAGCTCCTGCTACCGGTATTCTTCCCAAGCCCTGATTTCTAATCCCCGCTGTTCTTTGTACACCAGGGAGTCGATAAACTGGCGGGCCACCTTGATATTGGTAAAGAGGGGAATGTCAAAGTCTACCGCCAGGCGCCGTATCAGGTAGTCGTTCTTCAGTTCTGTCTGCCGGTTGTTCTTAGGAATGTTGATGACCATATCCACTTCCCGGGCCTTGATCATGGTAGCGATGTTGGGTTCCTTGGATTCCAGCGGCCAGTTCAGCGCTGAAGCCGGTACCCCGTTTGCTTCAAGGAATTTAACGGTACCCCGGGACCCATAAAGTTCATAGCCCATTTCGACCAGTTTCCGGGCCGAATCCAGAAAGTCCACCTTGTCTTCAATGGGACCGGTGGAAAGGAGTATCTTTTTTTTGGGTATCCGGTAGCCTACGGAGAGCATCGCCTTGAGGAACGCGTCGTCCAGATCGGTGCCGATACAACCCACCTCTCCGGTAGATGCCATTTCTACCCCCGTAACCGGGTCGGCGCCATGGAGCCGGGAAAAGCTGAACTGGGCAGCCTTTACTCCCACCCATTCCAGGTCCAGGGCAGAAGAGGGGGCTTTTTGCACCGGTTCGTCCAGCATGGCTCGGGTTGCCATTTCGATCATATTGACCCGGCTCACCTTTGAACAGAAGGGGAAGCTCCGGCTGGCCCTGAGATTGCATTCAATAACCCGTACCCGGTTTCGTTGGGCCAGAAATTGAATGTTAAAGGGGCCAGTAATGTCCAGAGCCTGGGCAATACGGGCGGTAATTTTGCGGATCTTCCTGATCGTTTCGATATAAAGCCGCTGGGCAGGCAGCACCACCGTAGCATCCCCTGAATGAACACCGGCGTTCTCGATGTGCTCCGTAATGGCGTGGAAGAGTATTTCTCCCCGCTTTGCCACAGCGTCCACCTCGATTTCCTTGGAGTTTTCTACAAATTTGGAAATGACCACCGGGTGTTCGGCTGAAACTTCCGCAGCAAGTCCCAGATAGTTTTCAAGGCTTTCATCGTCCCAGGCTACATTCATGGCCGCTCCGGACAGTACATAGCTTGGCCTGATCAGGACCGGATAGCCAACCTTGGCTGCAAAGGCCTTGGCGCTTTCGGTGTCCGTGAGCTCCTTCCATTCGGGCTGCTCTATGCCAAGCTCATCCAGAAGGGCAGAAAATTTATGTCGGTTTTCTGCCATGTCGATAGAGTCAGGCCGTGTACCGAGTATAATGGTACCTGCCTTGTAGAGCTTCATGGCCAGGTTGTTCGGGATCTGGCCTCCCATGGATAGTACAAGCCCTTCAGGCCGTTCATACTCGTAAATATCCAGCACCCGTTCTAGGCTCAGTTCCTCGAAATAAAGCCGGTCGCAGACATCATAATCGGTAGATACGGTCTCTGGGTTACAATTCACCATAATGGTATAGCGCCCCGCATTCCGGGCGGTTTGCACCGCGTTAACACAGCACCAGTCAAATTCCACGCTGCTTCCGATCCGGTAGGGCCCAGAACCAAGCACCATGACTCCCCGGTTAGCCGGAAGTACATCGTTCATGGCCAGAGCGGCCGGTGCCGCCTGGGTATTGGTAGCGCTGCCGTAGGTCATGTACAGGTAATTAGTCTTGGCAGGGTATTCGGCAGCCAGGGTGTCGATCTGCTTAATCGCCGGCTTAAGCCGGTATTCATCCCGCAGACTGCGGATCCGTTCTTCCGGCAGTCCGAGTATTTCTCCAATCCGGCTGTCGGAAAAACCGTGCCGTTTCGCCTGGGCAAGTAAGGCCCGGTCGGGGACTCCCGCTGATCCCGCGGTTTGCAGGCCCCGGAGTTCCCTCATGCTTCGTTCCGTTTCCAGCACCGCCGCTATTTTATAGAGAAACCATTTGTCTATTTTGGTGATCCGGTGAATCTTATCCACCGACCAGCCAGAATCCAAAGCCCGGTATATGGCAAAAAGACGGCGGTCCGTCGGCTTTGCCAGGGCTTCCTTGAGATCCTTAAAATCAGCACCTAAAAGCCGGTCTTCTCCCGAAAGCCCAGGAGCTCCGATACCGGTCATTCTGATAGCCTTTTGCAAGGCTTCCTCAAAGGTCCGTCCAATAGACATGACCTCTCCGACGGACTTCATCTCTGAACCGATACGCTGGTCCACGTTTTTAAATTTAGTGAGGTCCCAGCGGGGAATTTTTACTACACAGTAGTCCAGGGCGGGTTCAAAACAGCTTTTCGTAGCCCGGGTAATACGGTTTTCGATGTCCACCAGGGAATATCCCAGGGCGAGTTTTGCCGCCACAAAAGCCAGGGGGTAGCCCGTTGCCTTGGAAGCCAGGGCTGAACTGCGGGAAAGCCGGGCATTTACTTCGATAATCCGGTAATCCTCTGAATAGGGATCCAGGGCATACTGGATGTTACATTCCCCCACGATACCAAGGTGCCGGATAACTTCAATAGCGATCTTCCGCAGCTTATGATACTCCGAGTCGGTGAGGGTCTGGGACGGGGCCACCACGATGCTCTCCCCGGTGTGGATTCCCAGGGGGTCGAAATTTTCCATGTTACAGACCGTAATGCAGTTGTCGAACCGGTCTCGGACAACCTCGTATTCAATTTCCTTCCAGCCACCAAGCCATTCTTCCACAAGAACCTGGGGCGCATGGGCAAAAGCCCGGTCACAGCGGCGCCGCAGCTCCGCCTCGTTTTTGCAAAGCCCCGAACCGGCCCCGCCCAGAGCATAGGCGACCCGCACCATGACGGGGTAGCCAATCTGGCGAGCCGCTTCTACCGCTGCTTCGGTGCTGGTTGTGGCGATGCTCCGGGGTGTTTTGGCTCCGATCTCGTTAAGCCGTTCTACAAAAAGCTGCCGGTCCTCCGTATCCTCTATGGCCTTTATCGGGCTGCCGAGCACTTCTACCCCATATTTATACAGGGTCCCATCCTTAGCCAGGGCCACCCCGCAGTTTAGGGCCGTTTGTCCGCCAAAGGAAAGAAAGATGCCGTCGGGCCGTTCCTTTTCGATTACCTGCCTGACATATTCGGGAGTAACGGGCAGGAAGTAGGTTGCGTCCGCCATCCCTTCGCTGGTCTGAATTGTTGCTATATTCGGATTAATAAGCACCGACTGGATACCCTCTTCCCGAAGGACCTTGAGCGCCTGGGACCCCGAATAATCAAATTCTCCGGCTTGTCCTATTTTAAGGCCCCCGGATCCTAAGACCAGTATTTTTTTATATTGATGAACGGCGGTTTTGTTCATTTCTTACCCCCTGCCATGTACTGGCGGACATCCTGGATAAACTGATCGATGAGAAATTCCGTATCCCGCGGCCCAGGACAGCCTTCGGGATGGAACTGTACTGCCCGGAAGGATCCCTTTTCGGACCTGATTCCTTCGACAGTGCCGTCGTTGGCATTTTCGAACCATGCTCGCCAATTCCGGGGCAATGTATCCTCCCGGACCGCATAGCCGTGGTTCTGGCTCGTGATATAGCACCGTTCGGTTCCCACTTCTATACATGGCTGGTTCTGTCCCCGGTGTCCATAGGGGAGCTTATAGGTGTCGGCCCCCGCAGCCAGGGCCATGAGCTGGTTTCCGAGGCAAATGCCGAATATGGGCCGCGTATCATTCAAAGCGGTGCGGATGGTTGCAATCGTTTTACCGCAGGCCTTGGGGTCTCCGGGGCCGTTGGAAAGAAACAGCCCGTCATATTCAATACCAGAGAGGTCGTGGTTCCATGGCAGCCGGATGACCTCCACACCGCGGTTAAGCAGGACCCGGAGAATGTTTGCCTTGGCTCCGCAATCCAGGAGGGCAATCCGCGGAACGGGGCCGTCTCCCGGGCTGCGGGGGCTGTGGGGGCTGAGGGGACTGTAGCGCCGCACTTCCTTTGGCGAAACCTCCGCTACCGGATGGCTTATATCGCCTGAGTCAAAGGTTACCTCCCGGCTTCCTTCTACT
This sequence comes from Treponema sp., assembly GCA_020216655.1. GTDB lineage: Bacteria > Spirochaetota > Spirochaetia > Treponematales > Breznakiellaceae > Gracilinema. The sequence continues at coordinate 12,470 of JAIWNU010000122.1, forward strand.
AAAATTTTGCCACGCATTACCCCATGTTCCCGCAGCCGTTCCGTGAGGGCCCGGGTATCGATCCCATAAATACCAGGCACATTATTTTTTTCCATCCAATGGGACAGGGTGGCCTGGCTTGCAAAATGGCTTGGTTCTTCGCAGAGGTCTGCCACTACAAAGCCCGCAACCTGTATACGGTTGGATTCAAAGTGCACCGGTATTCCCCATTCATCCAGTATCATGTTGCCCTGCTTGTCCAGGGGTATCCCGTAATTGCCAACCAAGGGGTAGGTAGCTACGAGGATTTGTCCTCGATAACTGGGATCTGTCAGTGATTGGGGATAACCAGTCATTCCTGTCGTAAAGACCACTTCTCCAGCCTGGGAGCGGGCCTTTCCGAAGGACCATCCAATAAATTCCGATCCATCTTCCAGCACGAGCCGGGCGCCGAGCCGGACACTGCTTGCCTTGCGTTTCATGGAACCTCCAGGGGTGTTTTCTGGATAATATGCAGAGCATGCAGAAAATACAAGGGGTTGATTAAAAAATAGGAAACAAAAAATAATAAAATATGCTATTTCATAAGTTTTTTATGATGAAAAATGTAAAAATTGCGTTTTCTATTCCTAGAAACGGCTATTTAAGTGCATTAAATGTCTTATTCAATTAGCGGTAAAAATACAGCCCCCGCAAGTTCTGCAAGAATTTGGGGGGCAATCATAATTTGAAGCCCCCGTCGGCCTGCGCTTACTGAGATGGTTTCGAATATAAGGGCGGTTTCATCAATAAAGGTTGGAAATGCTTTTTTCATACCCAAGGGCGAGCAGCCGCCGCGGATATAGCCGGTTACCGCTTCGAGGTCCCGCAGCGGAAGGGGCCGCACCGCCTTGTCCCCTGCGGCTTTTGCTGCCCGTTTAAGATCTACCTCGCAGGTGCCGGGGACCACACAAACAAGGTACCCCGTCCGTTCTCCCACAAGGACTATGGTTTTAAATACCCGGTCTGCATCAAGCCCCAAAAGCTCCGCCGCATGGGTTGCGGAAAGGTCTTCCTCATCGACCGGGTACTCTAAAACACTGAATGGTATCCGCCGCTGTTCCAGCATACGGATCACTGTCGTTTTTTCTATCATCAATTAGAAGCACCTAAACGATATAAGTGTTCTTGTTAAAGGGCTTTTACCGCCCGAGCCAAAGCCCGGCCACGTTCTTCCAATGTTTTAAGGTCCGCTTCGGTTGGCGCTCCGGGCCACTCATGGGATTCAAGGGAAGTCCACTTAAGGTCCGCTATAGCGGCCTCGTATTCTTTTTTTGCGCCGCCGACCCAGCCCCAGGAACCGATGCGAAGCACCTGCTTATTATACACATGTTTGCGCTTCAGGATATCGATGACATAGGCCATGGGCGGAAACATGGCGTATTCGTAGGTGGGCATGGCAAGGACAATGCCTGCGCTCTTGTAGGTATCGGCCAGCACATAGGACACATCCTCATTGGGTACCCGGTGGATGGAGTAGGGGACTCCCTCTGCTTCGATGCCGCGAATCACCGCATCGAGGCCCTGTTTGGTGTTGCCATACATGGAACCCCAGACTATGGCGATTTCTTTTTCTGGTTTTCCGTTTGTATAGGTGGCATATTTAAGGTACCGCTCAACAATTTTAAGGGGTTCCTTCCTCCAGACAATACCATGGCTCGGGGCAATACAGCGAATCTGGAGTCCCTCAAGTTTTTTTACCGCCCGGTCTACAAACACGGAGAATGAACCCACTATGTTTGCGTAATAACGAAGACTCTCCTTTTCGTAAAAGGCATGTTCTTCGATGCTGAACTGATCATCAAAAACCCGGTCTCCCAGGGCTCCAAAGGATCCAAAGGCATCGCAGCTAAAGAGAGTTCCCGATTTTGCTTCCCAGGTCATCATCGTTTCGGGCCAGTGGACGTTAGGAGTCTCGAAGAACTCGAGCACCATCCCTTTGCCAAGGTCGAGCTTGTCGCCAGTCTTAACCGCCCGCAGATTGTCCGTAACATGGTAAAAACTCTTGACTAACTCGACACCCTTGGCGGTGCTCAGAATCTCTATGTTTGGATTGATAGCTTTGAACTCCCCAAGCCAACCCGTATGGTCCGGTTCCAGGTGGTTCAAAACAAGATAATCTATATCTTTAAAGGAAATACCCAGCGAACCAAGTTCAGCTTCAAGCTGCTTCGGCGCGTTAGTCCAGTCCCGAACCAGGTCGATAAGGGCTATTTTATCGCCCCGAACGATATAAGAATTTAGGGAAACTCCCTGCGGAATGGGCCAAATGCCTTCGAACAAATCGTTGGTTTCTATATCTGCATGAAGACAAAAAACGGAATCGGAAATAGCATATGCTTTCATAGGTTCCTCATTTATGTGGGTAATGGATTTTCGGCTCTAAGTATAACAAAAAAAGGCTCTGTTGCAAGGCTCTATTTGCAACATGGGGCTAAATGGCATATAGTACTAATGAAGGATGCTGAATGGAACAAAATCAAAAAACGGAACAAATTGAATTCTTAAAAAATGAACTTTTAGCCGCGTGGAGATTATGCAACACTGAACCTTTAGCTGCCCTCGCCCAGTCAGAGCTGCTTTTGCAGCAAAGCAGGGCTATACACTATAAAAAGGGAGAAGGCTGGGCGCTGTTAATCCAAGCAAAGGCATCATTTCAGATTAACGATTTTGAAAATGCAAAACAGGCCATCGGAAAAGCTATTGAACTGTTCCAGAAATATCGGGACATAGAGGGCCTAGCTGAATCGTTTGTGATTGAATCAGCCCTGTTTATACAACAGGGCGCTCTGGATAAGGCCCTGGAGGATGCAACAAAGACCCTGGAAATAGCAAAAGAAGGCGAGTATCCTCTGTTGGAGACCAAGGCTGCTAACCGTATCGGCGAAGTACTGCTTAAAGCCGGAGCAGTACACCAGGGTCTGGAATACTTTATGCGAGCCGCGTCGAGCCTAAAAAAATACGAATCTATTCAGGAAAACCAGCAAAGCGATAAACGGGACATTCTTGAGCTTCAGGCTCGGCTGTTTTCTAACCTAGGCTTGGCGTTCTTAGAAATAGGTGAAACCAGTAATGCGATAGAATACCTTGAATTAGCCCTAGGCTGTGCAGAGCAGAACCAAGATAAGGGCTCTTTGCTTTTTATCCTTAAGGGACTCTCTGTCGCATATAGAAGAACAGGGAACCGAAAAAAAGCCGGAGACCTCTTGTTTGAGGCCCTGGATCTTGCAAAACAGTCCCAGCAAAATTTGGTATTGCTCGAACTTAGATTAGAAAAGGCCCTGCTGCTGATTGAATCGGATATTTATCTCGAAGCTATCGAAGCGCTTACCGGAATTATACAGGAAGCCCTTAAGAACCAGCTTATTCCCATCCTTACCGAAGCATACCGCCTGAGGTCCCTTGCGTTTGAGCTAAGCGGCGATAGTGCTTCCGCGCTAGAAGATTATAAACAGTTTCATAAATATCAGGAAGACTTATCGGGAGAACAGATTGCCCAAAGCAAAAAGGATGCAGAAATTCTTTTTGAACTTGAACGGGCAAAAAACGAGGCGGAGATTTACCGGCTTCGGAACGTGGAACTTCGAAAACAAAAGGAAGAGCTAGAACAGAGCAACCAGCGGCTTAAGGCGGTTATGGAAATAGCCAAGGTGGTCACCGCATCACTGGATATCCAGGTAATTGCCCGTACTGTCCATGCAAGCCTTATGCATCTTATGGATGCCTCTGGATTTTCCCTCGTACAGTATGATGAGCTTCATGATCAGATACATTTTATTCTTTTTTTAGAAGATGGTACCGTACATGAACCCTTTACCATTGCCGCTGACAGCCAGGACAGCTTTGCCGCCTATGTTGTTAAGCATAAAGAGTTTATTAAGCTCGATGATATTGATGCAGAGTATGCTCAATATGTAAAGAATCCAACCCATTTGGGCGGACGAAAAACAAAATCGATGATGTATGCTCCGCTTCTAGTGGGGGGAAAAGTGGTCGGTGCTTTAAGTGTCCAGAGTATGAAGACCGGCGCTTATACCAACGAAGATGGGGAACTGTTCCGTTCTGTCAGCACTTTTATTGCCATAGCTATGGAAAACAGCAGCACCCATGATGAACTCCTCCGGCTTAACCAGGATTTACAGGCCGAAAAGGATGCTCTGGAACAGCTCACCAAAAAAGTGAGCCGCCTTGCAAACCATGACGGACTTACGGGGCTTCCGAACCGGCTCCTTTTGGGAGAACTGCTAGAAAAGGCAATTTTAAGAGCCGCCCGGCATTCAACTCTCGTGGCGGTTCTTTTTATGGATCTGGATAATTTTAAGCCTATTAATGATCGATTCGGACATCATGCGGGGGATTTGGCGCTTATTGAGGTCGCCCACCGCTTCAAAAATGCCCTGAGGGCCATGGACGTTATTGCCCGGGTAGGGGGCGATGAATTTGTGGCCCTCCTCACCGATTTAGATGACCCCCAGGCAGCGGCAGTTGTTTCTGAAAAGCTCCTCGATACCCTTAAGGATCCGGTAATAGTGAACAATACTCCCTGTGAACTTGGTGTTTCTATCGGTATTGCCCTTTTCCCCCGGGATGGGAAGCTGGCAGATGAGCTTTTGCACCGGGCCGATGAGGCAATGTATGAGATTAAACGAGAAAACAAAAACGGGTATGCTTTTTATAAGCATGAAAAAAAATAGGCGGAACCGCCCCTCCGCGGCCCCGCCTGTAAATGGCTCTTCATCAAATTAAAACTGGCTGTGTGATTGCTTTCGGTTATCTAAAACTGCAGGTAACCGCTCATGCTTTATTTTTTTAGAACCGAAACAACCCGTTCCAAAACCTTTTTGCGGTCCAGGGGTTTAACGATATAGCTCTTTGCACCCAAGAGCAAAGATTTTTTAACCACGTCTTCCTTGCCTAAGGCGCTCACCATAATAACCACGGCATTTTTATCAAATTCCAAGATTTTTTCCAGGGCTGAAACCCCATCCATGACCGGCATGGTTATATCCATGGTAACCAGATCGATGTTGGGAAAGAGCTCTTTATATTTTTCAATTCCCTGCACACCGTCAGTAGCTGTCCCCACTACCTCAAAGCCTTCTGATGTAAGGATTTGTCCCAGCTGTTTAGCAATAAACATGGAATCGTCTATAATGAGTACCCGATAGGGAGTTCCGTCCGGTTTTATGCCATCAGGTTCCTTTTCGTTGATACTGGGCATATCGCTTTTAGCAATCATGCGGTATCCTCCTGCTTCTGTTATAACCTATGTTCTCTGTTAATTCAAGCGCAAAGGTGTATGTTGTCGGTATGCCCCTTTTTTATCCAGAGGTCTTTATGCTACATTCAGCCCATGTCGGTACCCTTTGTTCTTGCTCCTCTGGCTGCCCTGAGCCACCGGGCTCTGCGGCAGCTCATTTATGAATTTGGCGGCTGCGATGAATATTTTTCAGAAATGCTGAGCGCACCTTCCCTGCTTGCAGCTAATCCTTTGGAATCCTACTACCTTGACGCCGGGCCGGTCCCAGAACAATTGGTGTACCAGATTGTCGGTTCCGATCCTGAGGTCCTTGCCCAGGCTGCAGCACTGCTTGATGAGCGGGATTGCCGAGGTATAGACCTAAACATGGGATGCTCGGCCCCTGAAATTGTGAGGATTGGGGCTGGGGTCTGGTGGATGGACCATCCGGATGAGGCCTTCGCCCTGGCGGGAAAACTGCGTAAGGCGATCCGGCGCCATCGGTTCAGCGTAAAACTGCGGCTTGGGTCCGATGAAAATCTGGACCGTCTTGTGTATTTTTGCCGGGGACTTGAGCGGGAGGGTGTGGACCTTATTACGGTTCATCCGCGGACCAGCAAGGAAAAGCTGAAGCGCCGGGCCCGGTGGACCGCCGTGGAGGCGGTTAAAGATGCCCTTTCAATTCCCGTAGCCGGAAATGGCGACATAGAAGATGCGGCCCA
>JAIWNU010000123.1 GCA_020216655.1 Treponema sp.
TCCCATTTACGAAATGCTTGTCTCTGGTGTCCAAAAGGCGGTGAACGAACAGGGCGGTGCAAGTCTTAAAGTGGTGGAAGGAGGCTTTAACCAGGCTGAATGGGAATCCAAAATCACGAGCCTGGCCGCAAGCGGTGCCTATGATCTTATCGTTTCGTCTAACCCTGCCATGCCGGCTATCTGCAAAGCCGTGGCCGACAAATTCCCCAAACAGCAGTTTTTGCTCTTTGACGGCCAACTTGCAGGAAATGCCCAGATCTATACGCTCCGATACAACCAGCGGGAGCAGGCTTTCCTCGCAGGATACCTGGCGGCCCTGGTTGCAAAACAGAGCGGATCGGTAAAAAAGCTTGGACTTGTGGCCGGTCAAGAATACCCGGCTATGAATGACATAATTCTTCCCGGTTTTTTACAGGGGGCCCGTATGGTGGACACCGGTTTCTCCGTAGACTTCCGTGTGGTCGGCAACTGGTACGATGCGGCTAAAGGAAGCGATCTTGCATCCAGTATGATCCGGGAAGGCGCTAAGGTTATTCTTCCAATTGCAGGAGGAGCAAACCAGGGAGTTGTCCAGGCTGCCGCAGACGGGAATGCAAAGGTAATCTGGTTTGATGTAAACGGCTACAGCATTAAGCCCGGTGTGGTGGTGGGCAGTGCCATACTCAAGCAGGATAGGGCTGCTTATGAAAAGACCAAACTGTATTTGGAAGGCAAACTGCCCTTTGGAAAGGCCGAACTGGTCGGTGTTGCCGATGGCTATGTGGATTTTGTAGATGATGATCCAGCCTATATCGCCGCCGTCAGTGAGACTGTCCGAAAACAACAGGCCGAAATGGTTGCCCAGTTCCGGTCCGGAAAGCTATCGCTCCTCGAAAACGGAAACGAGGTCAGGAAGTAAGGCATGAATATTCGCCTGCGGAATGTGTCTAAATATTTTCCCTCCAACGGGGTTCAGGCTCTGAGTGGCGCCGATTTTGACCTAAAGGATGGGGAAATCCATGCCCTGATTGGAGAAAACGGGGCGGGAAAATCAACCTTAATGCACATTCTCGCAGGTCACCTCGAAATGACCACCGGGGAGCTTCAGATTGATGGAATTCCGCGCCGGTTCAGCCGGCCGGCGGAGGCTCTGCAGCTTGGGATTGGGATTGTTCGCCAGCATCCGGCCCTGGTACCGGGCCTGAAACTTTGGGAAGATGCGCTGCTGGGGCTCCCTGTGCCACCCTTTTCCCCTCTGGACAGGCGGCAGGGCCTTGGCCGTTTTCAGGAACTCTCTGACCGCTGGGGCTTTGATCTGGATGGAAATTCCAAAACCGAAAGTCTTACCATAAGCCAGCGGCAAAAGGCGTCTATTTTAACCCTTTTACTGCATCAGGCCCGGTGTATTATTTTGGACGAGCCGACCGCTGTTCTCACCCCCATAGAAACTGAGCGGCTCTTTGCCTTGCTGCGAAAACTGAAAAGCGACGGCAAAGCTATCGTACTCATTTCCCACAAGCTGGAAGAAATCCTTCAGGTGGCTGACCGAATTACGGTGTTACGTCTAGGAAGTACGGTGGCATGCATGCCCAGCTCCCATACCAGTGCGGCAGAACTTACTTCTTATATGTTTGGCCAGGACAAGGGGGATGCTCTGGATCTCCATAATACGGGCTTGGCCGCTGGCCGGCATACAGCTCGTATAAAATCTGACCAGCAACCGCTGCTGCAAGTGACGAATCTTTCTGTGGCTCAAAAAGACTCGGCCAGTCTCAGGGATCTCAGTTTTTCCGTATTCCCTGGAGAAGTCTATGGGATAGCGGGAGTCCGGGACAGCGGCCTTGAAACCTTGGAACTTGCACTTACCGGATTTATCACTCCCCAAAATGGCCGCATCGCGCTCAATGGAATTCCTGTGCAGGGACGGGGGCCCCTTGCCTTCCGGCGAGCTGGCGCGGCCTATGTGAGCGCTGACCGGCTCGGTAAGGCTCTTGCTTTACGATTACCCATAGTGGACTCCCTCATTGTTCATTCCCATAGGCGGCTTGTTAAAAAATGGCCTTTTATATTTGAGCTTTTGGATAAGCGGGCTATCAGAAATTGGGCCGCCGAGCTTTTTAGAATCAGCGGCATTCAAGGCCGCTTTGAAAGCCCGGCGGAAGCCTTTTCTGGCGGCCAGCTTCAGCGGCTCATTTTAGCCAGAGAATTTGCTGAAGAGCCGTCCCTTATGGTGCTGGCAGAGCCTGGCTGGGGGCTTGATGCTTCGGGAAAGGCGCTGCTCCAGGACCGTTTATCCGATTATTTAAGAAGGGGAGGAACGGTAGTCCTTTTTTCCACCGATGTTGATGAACTCCTAAGGCTCTCCTCCAGAATTATGGTAATTCGTGACGGCTATAATGTCTTAGAACTGCAGCTCCCTGAAGATTATGACCAACGGCTTTCATTGAAACAACGAATATCCGCTGCCATGGTAGGGACTGGAGGTGTGGTTGTATGAAACGTGGCATGAAACAACATGGTACCAACCATACAAGCCCCCTTTTAAGTGCCATTGTTCCGCTGCTTGGTAGCCTTTTTCTTGTTTATCTTGTCATTGTTACGACCAGCGAAGATCCGGGAAAAACACTTATCGACTTTTTTGCAGGCCCCTGGTCTTCTCCCTGGTTTACCGGTAATACCTTGGATCTAGCAGCCCTGCTTGCGGTGAGTGCTTTGGGAATTGCCCTTTCCTTTAAAGGAGGAACCTTTAATTTAGGAGGGGAGGGGCAAATGTATATTGGAGGGCTCGGGGCTTCGATGGTGCTGCTTGCATACCCATCCGTTCCTGGTCCTGTTATGCTTCTTATTGCAGCCCTTACAAGTCTTTCCCTGGGAGCCCTCATGGGTGGCCTATCAGGACTGCTTAAACAATTGGTAAAGGCGGATGAATTAATTACCAGTTTTTTATTGTCCGCGGCCCTGACCCCGGCAGCAGATTTTCTCATCGCTGGTCCCTTGCGGGACAAAGTGGGGAATCTACTGGCTAGCCCGCGATTTGCCCAGGATCGGATTTTACTCAGACTTTTGCCCCCATCGAATCTTTCCGTTTCTCTGCTTTTTGCAATCCTGTTGATTTTTCTTGCCTATGTGCTGCTGTATAGAACTCCCAGCGGATATCGGTTTAGGATTGCCGGAGCACATCCTGAGTTTGCCCATTATGGAGGTTTTCCGGCTCCTCCCTATTGGACCTATGGTATGGCAATTTCGGGGGCCTTACATGGGCTGGCAGGCTTTTTCGCCGTAGCTGGAACCTATGGCCTCTGCCATCAAGGGTTTCCCGGCGGCTTAGGCTGGAGCGGAATTGCGGTGGCTCTGATCGGCCGGAATGAGCCAATTGGAATAATTCTCGCAGCTCTCATTTTTGCATGGCTTAAGGCCGGTTCTGACCGGACACTCCTTGCATCGTCTCTTCAGATTGAGACTTCCGCTTTTGTCCAGGCTCTTATCATGTTGCTAGTGACTATAAGGAGGCGAAAATGATACAGGGCCTCCTGATTTCTTCGGTGCCCCTTGTGCTTGCCGCCCTGGGCGGACTTATAAGCGATTTTTCTGGCTACTTGGCGGTCTTTTTAGAGGGAACCATCAGCCTCGGTTCTTTTTTGGTATGGCTTATCGGACTGCAAACCGGATCTCTTGCGACAGGCTTTGTGGTAAGTATTATAATCGCCGGTTTAATTGGCTGGCTGCTTTCCCGTTTTGTAGCCCAGACTGGAGCTAATCCTTTCGTTGTTGCCCTTGCAGTCAATGTGGGCTCCCAGGGTCTCACAGAAACCCTCTCGGTGCTCTTTTTTAATACCAAGGGAGTGCTTCGTGATCCTCGGTTCCCTTCGGCTGATGGAATGTTGTTTTTCTGGATTGCTTTGATTTTAATGGGGACTGCCTCTTTTATTGTCTACCGCACCCCCTTTGGTTTAAGGCTGAGGGCTTCTGGCAGAAGTCCCCAGGTTTTATTATATCGGGGGATAGATCCCCTTCGATACCGGGATATCGCTTGGATCTTGGCGGCTATGCTTGCGGCTTTTGCGGGCGGTGTTTTAACGATAAAAATTGGTGCCTATGCCCCTGGGGGAACTACTGGCCAGGGTTGGATTGCCCTTGTCATTGTGTATTTGGGGTTCAGGCGGGTGTGGGGTGTAGCGCTGGCAGCAATAGTATTTACATTCATCCAATTCCTCGGAATTGAAGCCCAAGCTGCGCTTGCTATTCCATCAACCCTTTTACTGGGGCTTCCTTCTCTGCTCGCCCTCATCTTATATATTCTCTCCCAAGTATTGAGAAAAGAGTAAACAGGGTCGATAATTCATTAAAGCCGATGAAAACATCCTTGGATCTCCTGACCATTCTGAGTCCTGCTCTCGTTTTTGCAACCGGTGGTTTTTTTCTCGCCCTACTCCTTTTTATCTTCCGTGCTGTTTTTGGAAGACGAATCCGAGGTCTTCGGCATATTGCATTTGCAGATCTTATTATATCTCTTGTATTGGTAGGGCTCGTGAGTCTCGATTCGTCCTATGAGACTGTGGGCTCTTTTATTTTATACCCCTTTTTGCTTTACGGAATTGCACTCATTGGCTCTGGCTATGGTGTTTTTTTTAACGAGTCCTTTAAATATAGGCTGTTGCTGTATATACCAGTAATCCTTCTCCCCTTTTTAGAAGTTTTTTTATTGATATTTAAAACCCCCGTTTGGGTTAATCATGTACTGCTATCTGGTTTTGTCAGTGTTGAATTTTTAATAAGCGGGCTCATCATCATCCGCGAAGGACTATTGGTAAGAAATCATGCTGTAAAAAATCTTGCCTTAAATCAGACGGCCCTTGCTTCTGTTGTGGGATCTGTTTGTGTCGCGCTAAGTTTTGTGTATGTGCTTCGTGCTGCGGGTTTTCTGTTCTCCGATTCCTATACAAGCATCCTTTTTATAATGACCGTAGCAGGTATATTGTTCAGCTTTGGTATTCTTATCCTGGGGGGGATTAAGCTTCAGGAAGAACTTGCCCGCCGGGAGCTCAAACTTACTCAAGAACAGTATGATGTGCTTGTCCGAACAATTATCGATACGGTACCCCAGGCGGTTATTTTAAAAAACAGACAGTCGGTTTTTGTGTTTGTTAATTCCTATTTTGCCATGCTTCATAATAAAAAGCCTGAGGATCTTGTTGGCCTTACCGATGCGGACCTGTACCCTCCGGAATTGGCTCAAAAGTACCGAGCGGATGACAGAATTGTGATGGAAAGCCGCTTGAGCCGAAGTTATATCGAAGAACATGAGCAGGGCGGTGAACGAACCTGGGTAGAAACGATAAAAACCCCCGTTCTGGATGCGTCGGGAGAAGTGACCGGTGTGCTTGTTATGTTCATCGATATAACATCCCGTATCCGGACCCAGGAGGCCCTGAAAGAAAGCGAATTAAAATATCGAGAGCTGAACGAACAGCTCGAAAAACGGGTAGAGGAGCGTTCCAGGGGCTTACGGGAAGCAAAACGGGATCTGGACCTCTTTTTTGAAGTAACCTTGGACTATTTGTGTATCATCAATATGAACGGCTATTTCCAAAAGGTTAGCAAATCCTGGGTTACTGATACAGGCTGGCCGGAACACGAGCTTGTTGGTGTGTCTTTGTTTCAGTTTATGTACGCAGAAGATAGGGAGAGGGTGATAGAGGCTGCAAGAATGCTTGTCTCTGGAGTTCCCCTTAAGGATTTCCATATCCGGTTTAAGCGAGCCGACGGCAGCTGGATGATGCTTTCATTGTCCGCCGTAGGAGTTCCAGAGCGGAACCTGGTGATCGCCGCAGGGCATGATATAACCCAGCAGCTTGAAATAGAAGAACGGCTCCGGCAGGCCAGGATTGATGCTGAACAGGCGAGCAAGGCAAAAAGCCAGTTTATTGCCACCATGAGCCATGAGCTGCGCACACCCCTCAACGCAGTGCTTGGATATAGTTCTCTGCTTGAACCTTTTATTCAGGATGAAAAAGGGCTTCGTTACCTGAAATCTATTGGCACCGCTGGCCGCTCCCTTTTGGCCATCATTAACGATATTCTTGACCTTACCAAGGCTGAGTCGGGCCGGATTGAACTGGTGCCGATGCCCTTTGAAATACGGCTTCTGGCGGACGAATTACTGGATATTTTTAGGTTTAATGCGGAAGAAAAGGGGCTCCTTGTACAGATCCAGGTAACCGAAGCGGTTCCGAAAACTATCATGCTCGATCAAAATCGGCTGAGGCAAATCCTCGTTAATCTCGTTGGGAATGCCATTAAATTTACCGATTCCGGTTCGGTGAGCCTCTTTATTGACGCAAAGCCGGAAGCAAGCTCTTCCCGGGTGCACCTGATTATAGAAGTGACCGATACGGGGATAGGCATTTCGGAAGAATTTCGGGCCCACCTTTTTGATCCCTTTACCCAGCAGGATTTTAAAATTGCCCGTAAATACGGCGGCACCGGTCTGGGGCTGGCTATTTCTAAACGGCTTTTAGATCTTATGGGCGGAACGATACACTGCGAGGCTCCAGAGCAGGGCGGAACGCGTTTCAGGATAGATATCCCCCAGGTTCCCGCCTCGGGCTCTGACGTACACTATTTTGTGAATTTCGGTCAGGGATTTGAGGAAAAAATTGAAACCGATCAAGACATGGTTCCTGTGGTGCAGCATCTGGATGCGTCCCTTACCTTGCTTATTGTTGGAACATCGGAAAATCGGAGGAGTTGGCTTAAGGAACTCTTGCAGGGGAAACATGTTAATGTGTATGAGGCATCTCTGGAATCGGCCCAAACATATCCAATACAACAGGTAAACGGCATTATTTTTGACTTTCCTTCTGGCAAAAACCAGATTGAAGCCGGTCGTGAGCTCATTAAAAAGTGGGTTCAAATGTATAAAACACCGCTTTTGGTAATCAGCCATGCTAAAAAATCCGCCGCTGACCATGAAAATCTTTTGGGTATTTTGAGTATTGGCGGTCTCGATTATGTTCAGGAACCAATAGATCCGGAAGAACTCTGGCTTAGGCTCATGAACCAAATTGAGCTCAAGGGAAGCCGAACAAGGATAGCTGCGGTAAACCGGGTATTGACCGAAACAACGAGCAGGCTGCAGCAGCTATCGGTACAGGTGGATAAACTGGTCTCTATAGATGAGCTTACTGGGCTTGCCAACCGAAAAACCCTCTGGCGCTGGCTTGTGCAGGAAATTGGCTGTGCAAAAGAAAAGAAGACAAGTCTAGCTGTTATGATGGGCGATATTGATCATCTCAAGCAGATCAACGATATGTACGGCCAGGTGCTGGGGGATCAGGCGGTGGTAGAATGCGCCCATCGTTTTGTTCGAGCCCTCGAGCCTCATGTCCTTATTGGTAGATGGTCAGGTGAAGAATTTCTCGCCATCCTAGGAGCATCAGATAAGATGACTCCCGATGAGCACCTTGCGTGGGCAACAAAGCAGGCAGAAGAAGTGCGCGCCCAGGTAGTAGGGGAGCCTCTTATCATTGGCAGGGAGCGAATCAACCTTTCTATTTCAATCGGTCTTTGTCTTGTTGTTTGCGATGGCCCAGAAGACGACGAGAAGCTGGCTTCTTCACTGCTCAGGATGGTAGATGATGCACTGTTCAGGGCAAAAACACGGGGCCGCAACCATGTAGAAGCCCTCAAGTTTATTCATCAGAGCGAGATGCAAGATCCTCCCACCGAAGGGTCTTCTCCTCGATAAGGGCGAGCACTGCGGTATATCGTTTCTGCGCTTCTGCGGCAGCTTTTCCGTCTTTGATGAGTCCGCCATCGGGGGCAGCAAACGACGCTTCCAACGCCGCTTTTTCATTTTCGAGAACTTCTATTTCTGTTAAAAGACGGTTGAGCTCCTGTTTTTCCTTAAACGTTAGTTTAGCTTTTTGATTTGCCGCGCTGCGCTGGTTTCCTTGTCCGGTTTCACCTGTCTTCGCTGAGTTTGCTGTCTTTTGCGGATTGTTCTGTTCTGGCTTAGTTTGACTGGCCTGTTGGTCTCTCCACGTTCCGTAGGTGCCCACAAAGGATGTGATATTCCCCTGGCCGTCAAATATCCAGAGCTTGTCAGTTGTGCCTTCCAGAAAGGCCCGGTCATGGGAAACAATAATGATGCTGCCTCGAAAGCGGCTCAGGAAGTCTTCGAGTAAGGCGATGGTGTCTATATCAATATCGTTAGTGGGTTCATCAAACAGAAGCACATTAGGACTGGCGATGAGCAGCCGTACCAGCTGCAGCCGCCGTCGTTCGCCCCCTGAAAGTTTTTCTATTCGTTGAGACTGCATGGGCCGGGGATAACCAAAACGTTCAAGGAACTGTTCCGCCGTCAATTCTGTCCCATCATCAAAGGAGATCCGTTCTGCCGCTTCCTGTACATAATCCAAAATGCTGGTCTGGCCGTTCATGGCCGCGCCGGTTTGATCAAAATACCCTATTGCAACCGTTTCTCCATGGATAATAGCACCGCTGTCAGGCTCGGCGGTGCCCGCAATAAGATTAAGCAGGGTGCTTTTGCCGCTGCCATTAGGACCTATGATCCCGATGCGCTCTCCTGCAGAGAGGGTGTAAGAAAAGTTTTTTATAACCGGGCGACCCTCATAGGATTTGCACACCTGTTGCAGTTCCAAAACTTTGCCCCCAAGCCGGCGTTGGGCTGTACGGAACGCTTCTGTTTGTGGAGAAGGTGCTTCCGGCCTGCCTTGGACCAAGTCCCGGATCCGTTCTTTGCGCTTTTTGTCCTTGCCGCCCCGAGCTTTAGGACCCCGTTTGAGCCATTCCAGTTCGACCCGCAGAATAGATTCCCGCCGGCGTTCCCGGGCTGCATCCATAAGGTCCCGTTCTTCCAGCCGTTCCAGATATTCACTGTAGTCCCCCGGATATTTGGATACCCCCTGGCGGTCTATATCGATAATGACATTGCAAACCGCGTCCAGGAACCAGCGGTCATGGGTAACCAGTACAAAGGCCTTGCCGGTTTGGATGAGTTTCTGTTCGAGCCATTCAATAGTATCTATGTCCAGATGGTTGGTCGGTTCATCAAGCAAAAGAAGATCCGCATCGCTTGCAAGGCAGCGCACCAGGGCTACTTTTTTTACCATGCCGCCCGAAAGGGTCTCCATAGGGAGGCTGAGGTCCCTGATATCTAATTCAGAAAGGAGGGATGTAAAACGGTGTTCTACTGTGTAGCCGCCCCGTTCTTCCATTTCATGGTTCAAGGCGGTGATGAGTTCCGGTGTACTGTGCGGATCCTGCAAGGCCCGTTCATAACGGTCAACAAGCTGAACCAAGGGATCGGCCGAACGGAATAGAAAGTCCCTGATACGATCCCCGCCATTCCATTTCGGGACCTGATCCAGTACGCTGACAAAGAGGTTCTTTTTTCTAATAATAGTTCCCCGGTCAGGTTCCAGATTCCCTGAAATTATTTTTAAAAGGGTAGACTTGCCTGCCCCATTGGGGCCTACAAAGCCGATATGTTCTTCCGGTTCTATACTGAATGATACATTGGTAAAGAGGGGTGTTTCCCCGACGGTTTTGCTAATCGAATCCAGTGAAATGAGCGCCATGCTTTAGTTATATCAGAAATTAATTTTCTCGACAGGGGGATGCTGTGTGTGTCTGTGGGCTCCCGGTAGATCTATCATCGGCTTCTGGAAAAAAGAACGTTTCCGATGTATAGTAACACCATGACTATTGACGATCCTGCGGTGGCAGTAAATCTTAAAGAACTTTCCCGAACTCTAGCGGCAGCATCGGATCCACAGCTTATAGAAGATTTTTTGCGAAGCCTTCTTACCCCATCTGAAACAGCGGACATCGCCGCCCGCTGGGCACTGGTTAAGGCCTTAGACAACAAGGTCCCCCAGCGGGAAATTGCACGGGAGCTGGGGCTTTCGCTCTGTAAAATTACCCGGGGCTCCCGGGAGCTTAAAAAGCCTGATTCACCCTTCAGGAAAATGCTGCATATAACAGACCAGTTAGACCGGCAGGTTTGAAAAGTCCACGGCCTCTGTTGTAATCAGAGCGTCCCGACCTGAAATGATTTTCGGAAAAGTATCCGTCTGCCCCGTTCGAGCCAGACCACCACAATAGCGAGAATAAAGCGGGGCACCACTGCCCAGAAGAGGGGAACCCCTATGGCCATAAAGAGGAGCGTATCCTCCAGCAAGGAATGGCTTACGCCCACATGGTGGTTAAAAAGCTCTCCCTCGGAAAGACTCAGTTTCCCTGACTCGACCCGTTCAATCATAATGGCCGATCCATAGGCCAGGCCAATGATGTTTGCCACGATCCACAGGAACCCAGTAGATGGCGGAAGCCCCAGAAGCCGCATAAAAGGCCCGGTGATGTTTCCCAAAAGCTCAAGGATGCCAAATTCTTCCATCACTTTTTGAGCTGCCATAAGAAGGCTTACGATGATGGCAATTTTTAATATCAACTGTCCCATCTGCAGGGCCCACTGCTTAAGAATCTCAGGAATTTCCTGCAAACTCAGCGCCGCAGGCGGAGCTAGTTCTGCGGAAAGCCCCTGCATTTTGCTTGCCCCAAAGCCCGCAGGAAGGATATAATTCAGGATAAAAGCCGCTGCCAGGGCCGTGAAGATCCTGAGAAATACCATTTTGGTTGCCGATGAACCGGTTTTTCGCATCACCGTGCATTCCACAATCAGGTTGTGGGCGATAAGGCACATGACTGCCAAAATGGTTATCTCCCGCAGGGATAGCTGCAAGGTTCCAATAACGGCGATGGCAGAATAAATGTTGAGCAGAATGGCGCTTAAAAAAACTAAGGAGCTTTCGCCGGGCAGGCCCACAAAGTGCATGATGGGATCAAGCAGCCGGGATGCGGTAAAAAGTAAACCGGTTTTCTCGAGGGCCAAAACAAAGAGTGAAACGGGAACCATAATGGAGAGTAAAAACCGGATCGTGTGCAGAGAGGGTTTCCATGCCCGGCCTAGGGCTGAAAAAAAACGATGGACAACAGATTTTTGATCCATGGCTTGTATTAAGCGCCGAATATCGGCGAATTGTCAAGGTTGTTTTGATCTAAGAGGAGCAAAGGACAGCAAAATGGGTACTTTAAGCCGCATAACAGAGGGAAAACTCGGGTATGGCTTTGTAGAAAAGGACTATATCCCCGAAGGATGCGATGAATACTGGCAAAGAAATAAGCAGGTTGGAGCTTATGCAAAAAAGTGGCGGAAATTACGGGCCGATGAAATAGCTATTCTTGTAAAAAACAATAACATCTGTGCAAACTGGGACGATTTCCTGGTAAGCGATCCCTTTAATCCCCATCTAATCCGAAACTCTCAATTTTACGGTCTTGTCCGCCTTGGCGCGGTCAGGGAAAACTTGCTCCAGTATCATGACTACAAAATTCCCGCCGGCATACGGGACAGCACCATCATCTCCTGCGATATCGGGGATGACTGCGCCATACAAAATTGCCCCTACATTTCTCATTATATCATTGGGAACCAGGTGATTCTGAGCCGGGTCGATGAAATTCAGGTGTCTAACCATGCAAAATTCGGTAACGGCATACTGACCCCCGGAGAAAGTGAGGATGTCCGGATCTGGATTGATGTTATGAACGAGGCGGGCGGCCGCTCTATCCTTCCTTTCAAGGACATGATCAGCGCCGATGCCTACCTCTGGGCTGCCTATCGGGATGATGCTGAACTTGTCGCAATGCTCAAGGAAATTACCCAGAATCAGTATGGAGCAGGCAGGGGGCGTTACGGTACCATAGGTTCCTGGACCGTGATAAAGGGCTGCGGCATTATTAAGGATGTAGCTATCGGAGACTGCGCTTATATCAAAGGGGCCAACAAGCTTAAAAATCTGACCATACTCTCCAGCGAGGATGAACCCACCCAGATTGGAGAGGGTGTGGAATTGGTGAATGGTATTATCGGTTACGGCTGTCATGTGTTTTATGGCTGCAAGGCGGTCCGCTTTGTCATGGGACGGAACAGCAACCTCAAATACGGTGCCCGGCTTATTCATTCTGTCTTGGGGGATAACTCGACCGTATCATGTTGCGAAATGCTTAATAACCTGGTCTTCCCGGCCCATGAACAGCATCATAACAATTCTTTTCTCATTGCAAGCCTGATCCAGGGACAGTCTAATCTCGCCGCCGGTGCGACCATTGGATCCAACCATAACAGCCGGGCAAATGACGGCGAAATTCGGGCAGGCAGGGGCTTTTGGCCCGGCCTCTCGGTTACGCTGAAACATCCGAGCCGCTTTGCATCCTATGTGCTGATCGCTAAAGGCGACTACCCCTATGAGCTTGATATTCCCCTTCCATTCGCGTTGTTAAACCATGATGTTGCCCGGGACAGATTGGAAATCATGCCTGCCTATTTCTGGATGTACAACATGTATGCCCTGGAACGGAATGCATGGAAAGCGGCGAGCAGGGATAAACGGGTGGTTAAGGTCCAAAAAATAGAAACCGATTATCTTGCCCCAGATACGGCAGAAGAAATAATCCATGCTATGGAGCTTTTGGAACTTTGGACCGGCAAGGCAGCGGTGCTGAGGGGCGGTGAAAATCCAGAGACCTATACTGAAGAGGCTCTCCGTCAGTTCGGTCAGAGTCTTCTTGCTTCCGCTGAAAACCGAATGAGCGGCCTTGAAGTCTTCGCAGAGGGACTTGAACGGCATAAACGGCCTGCCCTGGTGCTCAAACCCCGCAAGGCCTGGCGGGCTTATAACCGGATGCTCCGCTTTTACGCCCTTAAATCACTGCTTGCCTATGCGGAGCTCCATACCGAAGTCCCCCCGCGCGATCTATTTGCCGAATTAGACCAGGAGTACCGGAGTAAGGGAGCAAAACGGGAAAAACAGTGGGTAAACCTGGGCGGACAAATCGCTCCGGCCTCTCGGGTGGATGCCTTGCGGCAGGATATAAGAGAAAAAATACTCACGAGCTGGGACGCCATTCATGATCGGTATGAAGAGATAAACCGGTGGTATATCAAGGACGCCGCGCTCCATGCCTGGGCGGTACTCTTAGAGCTTCCGCCTCTGGATGGCGAAGAGCCCTTGAGCGCCGCAAGGCTCCTGGATGGGTCTGGAATGACTGCTCTCATTGCCCAAGGCCGTGAAACCCGGCGTTGGATTGAGTCAGAGGTGTATAAAAGCCGTGCCAAGGACTGGCGGGACCAGTTCCGCAAAATCACCTTCCGCAATGATGCAGAGATGACTGCGGTCCTCGGCCGGGTAGAAGACAACCCCTTTATCAAAATGGCTCAAAAAGAGACTGAGAGCTTTATCAAACGGCTCGATGCCTTAGAACAGAGGCTG
Organism: Treponema sp.; assembly: GCA_020216655.1. GTDB lineage: Bacteria > Spirochaetota > Spirochaetia > Treponematales > Breznakiellaceae > Gracilinema. The sequence goes on from JAIWNU010000123.1 coordinate 13,335, forward strand.
TCCAACGCTGCTTTTAAGCCTCGTTCAGAATAGCCTCCGCCACGCGGATACCGTCCATGGCGGCGGACATTATGCCCCCTGCATAGCCAGCCCCCTCTCCTGCCGGGTATAGCCCCCTTATCGGGGACTGGCAGGACTCGCCTCGCAGTATCCGAATGGGGCTAGAGGTCCTTGTTTCTACCCCCGTCAGGAGGGCATCTTTCCTATCAAATCCTGCAATAGATTTGCCGAAGCGGTTGATGCCTTCTGTGATTCCATTGTAAACAAAGGCCGGGAGACAGCGGCGCAGATTTGTCAGGCTCCAGCCCCGGGTGGCACTTGGCTTAATTGCTCCAAGGGCGGTGCTCGATCTATCTTCAAGAAAATCGCTCCATAGCTGTACCGGTAAGGCATAGGTCCGGCCTGCAATATCATAGGCGGCTTGTTCCCATTTCCGCTGAAACTCAACACCGCCCAGCAGGCCTGGAAACCCAAAGTCGGGAGGACTTACGGCTACTACTATGGCCGCGTTTGCGTTTGTTCCATCCCGGGCAAAGTCGCTCATCCCGTTGCAGACCACGCCGCCAGGTTCCGAACTTGCGTTTACCACGGTTCCTCCGGGACACATACAAAAGCTGTATACACCCCGGTCATCACTGGTACGGGCCGCAAGTTTGTAGTCCGCCACCGGCAGGGCAGGATGTTTCCAAAAGCGGCCGAATTGGGAGCGGGATATCATTTCCTGAGGATGTTCGATCCTGAGCCCTATCGCAAAGGATTTTTGTTCCATGGGAACACCGCGTTTTTCGAGCATTGCAAAGGTATCCCGGGAACTGTGCCCGATTGCCAGTACCAGGGTGTCCGTATCAATCCATTCTGTTTTATTGACGAGAATACCGGTGACTTTGCCGCCTTCTATACGGATATCATCCAGCCGGCTTCTAAACCGGAAGGTCCCGCCAAGACGGATTATTTTTTTTCTGAGCCCCGCCACGACGGAGACAAGCTGGTCGGTTCCCACATGGGGTTTTGCCAGGATTCCGATTTCGCTGGGCGCTCCTGCGGCAATGAGTTCCCGAATAACCTTCCGGTTGCGGCCCTGTTCATCCTTTACCTGGGTGGTCAGCTTTCCATCCGAATAGGTCCCAGCCCCGCCTTCGCCGAACTGTATATTCGATTCTGGATCTAAATCAGCGCCGGACATAAAGGATCGCACCCGTGCGTCCCGGGTTTCGACCGGGTCGCCCCGTTCGAGGACCAGAGGGGCGAGCCCTGCCTCTGCCAGTATGAGGGCTGCAAAAAGTCCAGCGGGCCCGGTGCCCACCACAACCGGCGCCGTACTTCGGCTCCGGCGGGGCTGGGGCACACTGTAGACCGGTTCAGGCCCCACAGGCAGCGCAACCGAGGCGGGAATAGTCCCCTGCCTGCTATGATCTACATCAACAAGCACTCCGTATACGAGTTTTATATGCTCCTTGTCCCGTGCATCCACCGATTTTCGTTCTATGTGCATGTCCCGGAGGGCTGCCGGGGCAATTTTAAGCAATTTGATAATCCGTTTCCGCAGTTCTGCTTCATCAGCGTCGAGGGGGAGATTTACTTGTGGAATTCGGTAAAGACTCAAAGGCAGCTCCTTGCAGGCTTTAGCTGGTTGTCAGGAAAAGACTTCAATGGGTTAAAGTTGCCAGAAATTAAAAAGCGCCGCATAATGGAATTATATGAAAAGTATCAGTGATTATACCAGTAGTACCTCCGCCATGGAGCTCTATACCTTTTTGGCCGAAGCGGTTGTAGAAGAGCGGATTCAGTCCTTTTCAACGTTGATGGAATGGGTAGCCCCCCTGCCGCGGGATGCCCGTTTTAACGCGGTGATCCCCCGTATTTTTAAACTGATTCGAAAACTCCATTGGGGCTTTTTCCGTGATATCGATCCGGAGACGTATCCGAAAATATGGAAAGAGGTCGTTATTCCCCATAAGGAGCTGAAACAGTTTGGGGACTTGAAACGAAACCTGACGATTTCTGATGTCTATGTGGGGATTCTGGATCTTCACGGATATACCCGGTTTTGCGAAAAAAATAAAAACAATCTTTCCATGCTGCAAATGCTGGACGACATAATCCAGGTGGATCTCTTTAATATTGCAAAATCCTACAATGTGGTATTCCAACGCCGGCAGGGGGATGAGATGGTCCTTGTGGGCGCCTCTGCCTGTGATGTCCTGGCGGTTACGCTCCTCATTATTGATACCTTTGCAAAACGGCGGACCTTTAATGTAAAGGAACAGGCAAACCACCGGACGGGCTACAAGATTATTCTGGAGGAAATGCATGTCTCCGCTGGCATTGCGGGGGGCAAGAAATTTACCCCCTTTATCATCACCAAGGACGGAGACCTTTCTGGCGGTGTAATTAATACAGCTGCCCGTCTCCAGGGGAGGGCTAACGAACTCTCCGGCTCCCATTCCATGATTCTTGTAAGCCGTACGGTTTACACAAATTTCACCAACGAGATGAAAACCGCTCCCCATCCATTCTTTGTAAAAACCCCGATTAAGTTTTTTGATTCCGGCTGGATCAGCTTTAAGGGTATTTCGGTAGCGGTTCATGAGGTTCTGTACACCGAGCAGGATATGCAAAAACTGCTTTATGAAGCCCAGATGACCGATCTTTATCGGGCTATCGAAGGCGGGCTCTGGAAAGATGGTATTTATATTTCCCTCCTGTCCCTGCTTTCTAAGGTGCTTCGTACTATGTCCAAGCTAAAAATTGAAGTGACCGAACAGGGAGCCCTCCGGTGTCTTACGAACGAGGATATCATCAAATTTATTCAGGATACGCTTTCTACCTTCCGCTTGGCCCAGGATTACCGGAAGGCGCTGAAAAACCTTGAAACACTTGTTGAGTACTTGGATGCAATTCCCCGCTTTGACCGTTTATGCCTCGAATATGCCCATTCGATTACCCAGGAATATAGAAAGATACTCTCCCGTTATGAAGCACGGATAGATACAAAAATTGAAGAAAAAGTGCCTACGGTGCTGCCGGCAAAATACCGTACCCTCTATGAGGAAGGCCGCCGGGGAGCTGAGATTTACCAAAAGCTTCAAGAGCGCCTGTACCAAACCCTGACGCCCTTAGAAATATCACTCCTCTGGTCCAGTGTTATCGACAGTCTCCAGCAGCACCTGGATGTTTCGATACATTCAGGGAAGAAGTGATTTTAAGCTTCTGGACGGCCTTTTCTCAACTGCAAGCAATCGTGCCGCAGTATTGGCCCACATTCAAAAAAACACTTGACAATTCTGATTTAGTGTATTAGTGTAATAATACACTATTTTGGAGGTGTTATGCTGGAAGTCAAGAATGTTGATTTTGGATATGGCAGGCAGCAGCTGTTTAATCAGTTGAGTTTGTCTGTGCAGCCGGGGCAGATCGTTGGTTTACTCGGCCTTAACGGAGCGGGGAAAACCAGTCTTCTCAAGCTGATTGCGGGGGCCCTCTATCCCCATAAGGGTGAAATCAGTCTCTATGGAAAATCCACGTTGCATCGGAGACCTGATGTTCTTGCGGATCTTTGCTTTGTTCCTGAAGATCCCTGGGGACTGGCTTTGACCCCCGAGGCTTGGCTCAGCCGATATGGGGTGTTCAGGCCGGCTTTTAACAAAGAGCTGTTCTATTCCCTTTTGGAAGAATTTCAGGTAGATAAAACCAAACTTATCTCCCGGATGTCCTATGGGCAGCGGAAAAAATGCGCCCTTGCCCAGGCTATGGCAAGCGGCAGCCGCCTTATTCTGCTGGATGAACCCACCAATGGCCTTGATATCCCTTCGAAAGCTCAATTCCGCCGTTCTCTTGCCATGGTAGACCTGCAGGAAACCATGTTCATCATTTCTACTCACCAGGCCAGGGACCTAGAAGCGGTGCTGGATCCTATTCTTATTATTCATGAGGGGAATTTGCTGTGCAGTTTCCCCGCCGCTGCGGTTAATGAGCAGTTTTCGGTTCGGCGGGTCGAACGCCTCGAAGGTCTGCCGGTGGTCTACGCAGAACAGGGGCCCCTTGGGTATCAGGCCGTATTGGCCGAACCGGGATCAGGGGCTGATCTGGAAATCCTCTTTACCGCGGCAATACAGAATCCTGTCTCATTCCGCGCTGCCTTAGACTCAAAGAAAACAGAAGCCGTTGAAAATTCAACAAAGGAGAATAGCTAAGATGCAAAAAGAATCCTTAACCCAATTCTATTCAATGAAGCGATTATACTATCTTGTGCGGAACCGCCTTTTCGATGATATGGTCCCTATTCTTGTCGGTTCTGCGGCAGTCTTAGCCCTTAACCTGCTTTTGGTTATTGGATCAAGCCAATATAACATTGGCTCCGTAGAAAGCTGGGCTGCGCTTGGCGCGATTGCTGGTGTACTGCTTGCAGGGAACGCTTTTTCGAGAATGCATGATGGCAAGGCTGGTACAGAATGGATACTGCTTCCTTCAAGCAGCGCGGAAAAATATTCTGCCGCCCTGGTCATGTATCTTCTGGTGTATCCAGTCCTCATTTCGATTCTTGCAGTTATAGAAACACTGGTTATCAGTGGTTTTGGCAAAATACTCTATGGCATGCCCCTGTGGATTTATAATCCTCTTTCATGGGTAGTAGTAAAGAATTATGGAAGTTATGCCTTTTTTATACTGCTAGCCCTGGCAGGATCTGCCCGGTTCCGTAAATTTGCCATCGTTAAAACCGCCGCGCTCGTCCTCGGATTCGTACTGCTTTCTTCTTTGCTTTTACTGCTTGGAATCATGGCGGCTACACCGGAAGGCCGAATTATTATGATGCATGGCCTGCAGGGGAGTTCTATCCAGATACAGCGTTCCTTGGATGTCGGAAAAGAAATGACCCTGAAGGTGCTCTACACCATCTTTACAATTGGTACCGCTGCCTTTGTTTTGGGCTACGGATACGCACTTGTATGTGAAAAGGAGGCATGATAAAAAGCTCATCCGGGAGGGTCGGTGGATAGAGTATACTGGACCGGAAGACCGGGACAGCTAGGTTACTGTTCGTCA
>JAIWNU010000124.1 GCA_020216655.1 Treponema sp.
CCAATGGCCATATTGCCCGGGGTTTCGCTCGTAAGGCCCTTTACATGGCGTATCCAGCCCCCTTCCTGATCTGTCGCTACAAGGAGGGGGATTTTTTTTTCGCTTGTTAAGGCCGCTTTCTGGAGCTGACCCACCGTATTGGCAAGCCGATAGGTATCTTCGGTATTCCAACCGAATATTTTTATACCCCCAATACGGCGTTTCTGGATCCAGTCCATAATGGCTGGAGAAGGGTCAGCTCCTACCCAGCCCAGCATGAAGGTCTGGGCCAGGGCTTCTTCGTCTGACATGGCTGCAAGGAGTTTTGCCGCCAGTTCATTCGGAGTACCGGGGCTGTAAAAATCCTGCGCCTCGGCGATGCTGCCTGCAGTATTTTGTGAGAAGATAAAAATGAATAGGAGAAATATAACGTTTTTATATAATCCAGGCTTCACCTATATGCTTCACCCCTGATTTCATCAATATACTGGGATGCGCAATGGGCTGCAATAGCCCCCTCTCCGGCGGCCACCACAACCTGGCGGAAGGGACTGGACCGGACGTCTCCGGCGGCAAAAAGGCCTTTTATAGAGGTTTCCATGCGCTGGTTGGTGATGATATAGCCCGCTTCATCTTTTTCCGCTTCAGGAACCAGGTCTGTCTGGGGAATGGAGCCAACAAAAATAAAGACCGCTTCTGTATCATCTTCGTACCGTTCGCCCGTATCGGTTCGTTCTAAAACTACCGAGCGGACCTTGGTATCCCCCTTAATTTCTACAATCCGGGTATTAAAGTGGACCTGGATATTTTTATTATGGAGTACCCGGTCTGCAATCGCCTTTTGGGCCCGGAAACGATCTCGGCGATGGACCATGACGATCTGGCTCGAAAGGTTGGAAAGGTACTGCGCTTCGTCGCAGGCCGCGTCGCCGCCTCCGACCACATACATTTTTTTGCCCTTAAAAAATGGACCATCACAGGTGCCGCAGTAGGAAACGCCGCGGCCCTGGAACTCCATTTCGCCGGGGACTTCCAAGTGCCGGTGCTTGGCTCCGGTGGCGAGGATAACTGCCGGTGCGGTCATGGTATCCCCGGAGCCCAGGTGGGCGGTAAATAAATTGTGTTCTTTAGTGAGTTTGGTTACCGTATCGTTGACAAATTCGGCGCCGAATTTCTCCGCCTGCCGGTGCATGTCCTGGGCAAACTCAAAGCCGCTTTTTGGTTCAATGTATCCGGGATAGTTTTCCAGGTGGTCAATAAGTAAGGCCTGTCCGCCGGGGGCCATCTCTTCGATCATAACAGTTTTTAAGTTCGCCCGAGCGCCGTATTGGGCTGCGGTAAGGCCTGCGGCGCCTGCTCCGATTATAATTAAATCTACTTCACGATTCATTTGCAATATCTCCTATATATGAAAAATACTATAAACAACCGGTTCTGTCAATTACCTTAAAAAATCTGCGATTTGGCGTAGCGGTTGCGATGCAACTGAAAATGATTATACAGTAATTTTACTTTTTGGAGAATAATGGTATACTGTTCTTTATGAATATACGCGCTAAACTGGTCTTGCTGGTATTGGGAATGGTAGTGCTCATTTCCGGTGCATCTTCGGTGTATTTTATTATGCAGGCTCCGCTTGTTCAGATTGATAAGGAGCGGAAGGTCCTTGATAACCTGGCCCTAGCAGCAATGGGCTTACAAACAGAAATTAACCGGCTCGATTCATCAATGTTTATGTCTGAACGTCCAAAGTTTTATGCGGCCCGGGTAAAATTCGGGGAGGCCTTTAAATACCTGCAGCAGATTTCATATCTTCGAAGAACGGATAAAACCCTCGCAGAAGCCCTTGATGTAATCGAACGCTTGCAAAAATTAAATGATGATAACCTTTCTAATGTGGTTGATATGTATGAGGAACTATACAAGAATGCCCAAACCTTGTTTACGTTCCCAGACCAAATTGTGTTCCGGCGTTTCTATGACGGAACTGCCATTGTAAATAAAAACCCCCATGACATCCAAATAGCACTTTTTAACTTAAGCCGCTTCGATTCCTTTGTGAATATCCTGAATGACAGTCTTGAGTCTTCTCTTAATGTTATTACTGAACAGGGAGAGGTCATTGACGCCCGAATTAAACAGATTCAGCAGCAGTCGGTTATAGTCGCCCTATCCATTATCGTAGTGCTGATTGTTATTATTGCCCTCTTTTCGCTTATTTTTGCAAACACAATCGCAAAATCGGTCATTAAAATTGCAGATGGTGTTCGGTCTCTTGCGGAAGGGGACCTTTCGGTTTCATTTTCGATAAAAACGAGAGATGAGATTGGAAGGCTCGCACGGCAAATGAATGATTTCATCCATTCTTTGGATGAAGCTTTGCTTGGTATTAAGGATGCGGCGGATCGAAATAACCAGGTAAAGAACCAATTGCTCGATTCAAGCGAACGCACCAATCATACGCTGCAAGAGATGGAACTGGCAGTTCAAAATGTCGAAGAGCAGGCTCGGCTTCTGGAGCAGCGAATTGCAGAAACACGCAGCATAGTCGGCGATATGACAGGCGGTGTTGGCCAGCTCGATGCCCGCTTATCGGATCAGATAGCCATGGTCGAAGAATCGACCGCTTCCATTACTCAAATGCTTGCAACCATTGGCAATATGGCTCGTCTTGCGGAACAGGACAAGAAACTGGCCGATACATTGGTAAAAATATCCGATGACGGCAAGGAAGTATTCTCCGCTGCCTTTGAACGGGTCGAGGCTATTACTGAACAGGTTGATAAAATTGAGGAAATGATAGAAATCATCAACAATATCGCCGGCCAGACGAACCTGCTTGCCATGAATGCGGCAATAGAAGCAGCCCATGCAGGGGAAGCTGGTAAGGGTTTTGCGGTTGTAGCCGATGAGATTAGGAAACTTGCGGAAGCTTCCCAGGAAGGCTCTAAAGAAATAGCGGGTTCTGTTCGCGGCATTGTGGAATCCATAGAGAGCGCTAAGGCAGGTAGTGCTGATACGAATAAGGCCTTTGCTGAAATAGAAGAAAAAATAAAAGAAGTATCCCGGTCTGTTTCGGAAATCAGCAACAGTCTTGCAGAGACTAACGAAGGGGGCCGTCAGATACTTACCGCCATGACAAGTCTGCGGGAACTTTCTGCTTCTATTAACCAGGAATCCCGGAACATGGCTCAAAATACCCGATCTATAGAAGCCACCATGGAACAGCTTGATCAGGTAAGTGAGAGCCTCCGTTCCGCCATGGCATCCATGGCGCAAAAAAATAACGACATGTCTCAGGTTGCGGAACTTACGATTTCTCTGGCCCACCAGCTTGCTGCTATCGGCAAGGATTTGGAAGCCCGAATCGCCCATTTTAAGACCACCTGCGAACAGTCAGGGGGTGAAATATCTCAAGGCGGTGTCTGCGTGGATGAAGATGAGGCGTCGGATACGCTAGTTTCAGGCAATTTGGAAGCGACAGCTAGGCTTTTGGATAATTGAAAACCAAAAAAGGGCCGTCCGAAATAGGGACAGCCCTTTTGCTTATAATCAGGAACTTTTTCGGTTTCACTCCCGGCTCGTACCACCGTACTCGATGAGACCTCTTAGCGTCTCCGGGGCGTTTTTCCCGTTAATGTAAGCCCAAGACCAAGCAGAGCAGCAGCCCCGCCGCCAATCATTAAGTAGACGCTCTGCTGTTCAACCTTGGTGGTACCGGTAAAGACCTTCGTAATTTTGTTTTTAAGGGACTGCTGGGCGGAATAATATTCATAGCCGCCATAGGCCCCCACTGCAATACCCGCCACCAGTAAAATCAATCCGATCGTTCGTTTCATGGATGCTCCTTTTAATCGACCCAGCGGACCTTGTCCGGGGCCCACTCATTCATATATATTCTCGCAAATCTTCCAGAATGCGCAACCCCCGGATTTTCAGGAAAATAGGTTTTTCTAAAAAACCAGACCACATCAGCCATATCATCGGCGGAATTAGCTGTAGCATACCGAAAATAAATCTTTTTATTATTCAGGATTTCGATTACATCGGGATTCTCTACAAGTTGCGGATCGGTAAGACGACGAATTTCTGAACGGAGTCCGCCGTAGCGGGCATTGCCAACGGTGAGCAGCCGCAGGTGTTTATGGTCATCCATCCAGTATATTTCATAGACTCCCCCTACCGCAGGAACAGAGGTCGCTATGGTCCATCGGTCCGCACTTATCAATTTGGACCAATGAATCGAAAAAAAAACGTCTTTGCCCCGTTTCCGTGCGGTAATGCCAGAATCCATGGCATCAGCATAGCACAGGGCAGTTACTTTTTCCATACATAGATACAACGTATTTGTATAAAGAATCATACAATTTTCCGTTTTTTAGCAATACGCCGGATTATAATATGTTATAAGTTATTGTATAACAAGAAGATATTATTTTTTAAGTATTGATGAACAGGCTTGGCATGGTTTTTGCATAATATTCTATAGAGTGAAAGCTCTGGAGGATGTTATGGCCAAGAAGAAGGGCAATTTTAATACCGATGATGTGCTTAAGACCTACTTTGACCAGATAAAGGCAGCTCCCCTTCTGACCTTTGAAGAAGAATTGGAACTTTCGCGCAAAATCATGGAGGGCGACGAAAGCGCCCGACAACGGCTTATAGAATCCAATCTGCGGCTTGTGGTGAAAATTGCCAAGGCCTATATGTCTAATGATGTATCTCTACTCGACCTGATACAAGAGGGGAACCTCGGGCTTATCCATGCTGCACAAAAATACGATTTTAACAAACATGTGCGGTTCTCTACCTATGCAAGCTGGTGGATTAAACAGGCAATAACCCGGTCTCTGGCCAACAAGCGCCGAACTATCCGGCTGCCCCACCGCAAGGAAGAGGCGCTCAAAAAAATCCAAAAGGCCTACAATACCCTTTCCCAGCTTTACATGCGCAGGCCGACAACGGATGAAATAGCTGCCGAAATAGGCCTTCCCCTGGAAGAAGTGGAGTACATCATGAATATCGCAAATGGCATGGTGTCCCTCGATGCGGATACCGGAGAGGATGACAGCACCACTCTCATCGATATGTGCGAAGACTACACCTACAGTCCTGATATGGAGTTTATCCGCAATTCGGTTCGGGAAGATACCCTTAAATTCCTTGAACGGCTCATGGAGCGGGAGAAAAAAATATTGATGTACCGGTTCCAGTTTTTCGGAGGGGAACGGTTTACCTTAAAAGAAATCGGTGACGAAATGGGTATTTCTCCCGAAACGGTTAGGCAAATCGAAATGCGGGCCCTCAAAAAGTTTAAGGAAGAAGCGGCGGACCTTAAGGAATATGTATATCTATAAGGCAGGCCCGCAGTCTTGACCAGGGGCTTCCCAGACAGTACAGTGTAGATAGTGGCTAAGGAACAACGAAGAACAACTGGTGTAAAAGGATCAAAACGAAAGAAAAAGCTAGGTTTTAACGATTCTGTCCGAGCGGTGCTTGTGAGCTCCCTGCTCATAGGGGCTGCGGTCTTTCTCACAGTTGCTCTTATTATTGTTTTTCCGCCAGCAAGTGAACAGGCTGATAAGCAGGCTGGTACTCTACAAAATCCCATTGCTGAAACAAATACGCAAAATCAAAGTACTGCTGAACCAGTAAAGGACTCCCAAACGGAGGGTATGGAAGATTCTGGGCGTACAAGCCGTACGGCTCAGGATTTTCCCGCAGCACCATCTCGGACTCTTAAACCTGCGGAGTCTAAGCCCATATCAACAGCAAAACCGGTGCCCCCGAAGGATCTCCCGCTTTCCAACAGGACCAATGGCAGCGCTAAAACAATCACTGTTTCTGCGCCGATAGAACGGCCGCCCCAGCCAGCGCCACGAAAAAAGGGGTATCTTGCCATCGTACTCGACGATGCGGGAAATAACCTCAGGGAACTAGAGCCATTTTTGAAATTTCCCGGACCCCTCACTATTGCGGTCCTCCCAGGTTTGCCCTATTCGGAAGAGGCGGCGAAAAGGATCCGTGCGGCTGGCAAGGAAGTAATACTGCATCAACCTATGGAAGCTATCGGGGGGCAAAATCCAGGGCCGGGGGCAATTTATTCAGGGATGAGCAAGGAAGAAATAGAAAGGGTTTTAAAGACCAATCTAGCCCAGGTTGGCCCTGTGGTAGGGATGAATAACCATCAGGGGTCTAAAATTACCTCGGACGAAAAAATCATGGAAATAGTGCTCGCTTTTTGTAAGCGAAATAGTATATATTATTTAGATTCACGGACTACCGCAGAAACGGTGGTCCCCGCTGTTGCAGAACGGATGGGAATACGAATCGGGGAGCGCGATGTGTTCGTAGATAACATTCAGGAAAAGGCCGCCATGATACGTTTTATGGAAGAGGGGCTTCAGAAGGCAGAAAAGAAAGGGGCCGCAATCGTAATAGGACATGTATGGTCCAACGAACTGGTCGCTACCCTGCAGGAAATGTATCCGGAACTCATAGCCCAGGGGTTTTCGCTCACCACCGTCTCACGGATTATGATGGGAACCTTTGAAGATGAAGGTTTTGGGGATTGAGTCGTCCTGCGACGAATGCGCCGCAGCAGTGGTGGAGGATGGCAAAAAAATACTTTCCAATGTGGTTGCCACCCAGATACCCTTTCATGAGATATACAACGGGGTCGTACCTGAAATAGCAAGCCGCATGCATACCGAGTGGATCAGCGGCGTGGTTAAAACGGCCCTCTCTGATGCGGGGTGCAAACCAGAGGACATAGATGCCGTTGCAGCTACAGCCCAGCCCGGGCTTCTGGGTTCCCTCTTAGTGGGGCTTAGTTTCGGCAAGGCCTTTGCGTATACTCTGGATAAGCCCTTTATCGCTGTCGATCACATGCTAGCCCATCTCTATGCGCCTATGCTTTCTGAACAGGTAGATTATCCCTTCCTTGGCCTCCTGGTATCCGGCGGGCACAGCATTATTTGCCGGGTGGATGACTTTGACTCCATAACAGTTTTGGGAACCACCATAGATGACGCGGTGGGTGAAGCCTTTGACAAGGTCGCCAAATTTTACGGTTTTGGATATCCCGGCGGGGTATATATTGATAGGCTTGCTAAAAAGGGTGACAGCAGCGCCTTTAAGTTCCCCATGCCAAACCTGTATAAGGGTGAGCATCGGTACGACGTATCCTATTCGGGGCTGAAAACTGCGGTCATCAACCAGATTGAACAATTCAGGCAGCTTGATGAACAGGGGCAGCCTGCGGCCCTGAGCCCTGAAAATATCGCTGCCTCTTTCCAAAAAACTGCCATCGACATATTGCTGCGGAGCCTGTATCGGGCGGTGGAAGATACGGGGCTCACCACAGTGGTCGCTGGGGGAGGAGTAGCTGCAAACTCCTACCTCAGGCGCTGTCTTGCTGAACGGCAGGATCTCCGCTGCCTGTTTCCTCCCCTTGATTTATGCGGAGATAACGGGGCCATGGTGGCTGGTTTGGGCTATAAATACTTGGCCCGGGGAGATCGCTCGCCATGGACGGTTACCGCTTCTGCCCGTGTTAAGGCCTTTAAGCGCCGCTATCCATAAGAGCGCGCAGGTCTTCGTTGTCTGGGTACAAGCGAGGGCTTTCGGGTATTGGCTGAGAAGCAATGCGGCCCGCAATAGCTAAAATGGCCTGGGAAAAAGGTGACTCTTTTTGGATCAGCAGGGCGGGTTTTCGGGATGCGACCGATAGGCTGACCACGGGGTCCCGCGGAATGTATCCGATGTATTCTACCTGCAGATCCAAGTTCTTTTTTGCGATTTCCCTGAGTTTTATACCAACCGACAGGTCCTGGGGACCGCTGCCCATATTTAAAATGATACGGGGATACAATTTTTCTACCTGGGCAATGCCGTTTTGCGCACCCTCGCTGTATTGTTCAAGCAGTTTCTGCCGGAGGACCGGATAGGTATTAGCGCTGCCTTCCATTTTTTGAGCGAAAAAAGAAGTTATGAGCTGCCGTTCTGCACTTTTGGGAGGAAAGGACCGAATGAGAGCACGGTAAAAAGCTGTTTTTAGGAAGGAGTAGGCATTCAAGATGGCGGTGCTTTCTCCCATGGTTACAATAAGACCTGAACTGCTGGTCAGAAAAAAATCTACCGTATTATATGATGAGCCTGCGCCGAGATCCATTATTATATAGTCGGCGGGAAGACTCATAAGACTCTTAACAATCTTTTGCTTGGTAAAGAAATCAAGGTTTGCAGTGCCCGGCAGGAGCGTGTCCCCCGGAATAAAGAAGAGCCGGGGAATTCCCGTATCTACCAAAAGGGCTTCTAGGTTTGTTTCGGTACGATACACAAGGTTTCCAATACCAGGATGGCGATTTTTAATACCCAACAGTGTATGGAGATTGGAAGCTCCTAGATCGAGATCTACGAGCACTGTTGTTTTTCCGAGTTCTGCGAGGGCTATAGCACAGTTAACGGCGAACACACTTTTGCCGACTCCTCCCTTGCCCGAAGCAACTGGTAGAATTATTGCCATACCATAAGTATGCAGTCTTAAGAGTATATGTGCAAGCAATTATCTGGGCAGCCCGCAGGGGCTTTACATTTTTTTTGTATTCAGTTATAGTGTCCCATACTTTGTACGTATAGGATACTCCGGAAGGAAGGTTTGTTATGTCACGGACTTGCGATATCTGCGGAAAACACACGGTCACTGGAAATAAGGTCAGCCATGCCAAAAATCATAGCCGCCGTACCTGGAAACCCAACCTGGTTAAGGTAAAGACAGAAATTCAGGGTACTACCATTACGCTTAAGATGTGCACCCGCTGTCTTAAGAGCGACTATGTAACCAAAAAAGTGTAAGGTTTGCTGATTTCTGCACATTCACGGCCCGCCGTTTTACGGGACCGAAGCAAGAAAGGGATGTCCAAACGCTGAGGGCATCCCTTTTTTATTTATAATTAAACACCTTCTATCGTACTATTTCTTTCGTTTTCTCATTCAAGCATAAGATGTAATCCATCGTAAGCCGGGGCAATGTAGTCTTGGGAAAAATCTCGTTCAAGTAGATAGTCGCAAATTGCTGTGTGAGAATAATCGTGGCAAAGATGGGTAAGGTATGCTTGCCGGGGACGGACCAGATTGATGATATCAAGTGCCTGGTCAAAGCTGAAATGGGTAGGGTGGGGACGCTTTCGCAGGGCGCCGATGATGAGTATGTCCAGCTGAGCGAGGAGTAAAAGTGTTTCTTTAGGAATTTGGCTTACATCGGTCAGGTAAGCGCAGCGGCGCCCTGCTTCCTCTACAAGCCAACCGAGGATATGTAAGCGGCCGTGATATACTGGCAGGGGCGTAAACCTAAGGCTGCCGATGGATACCGAGGCCTCAGGGGTTTCTCTGGTATGCTGCTCTGCATGTTCCGGCCACTCGGGGCCTAAAACTGTCGGAATAATCCTCGGTTTTCCGCCTCCAATCTGGGTCTCCCTAAAAATATAACTAAACCGTTCCGTTAACTCATGTATGGTCGGCCGATTTCCGAATACTTTAAGCGGGGTATGAACACTTAAGGGCCTGACATCATCTAATCCATGCAGGTGATCCGCATGGGCATGGGTGAGAAAAACAGCATCCAAATGCCCTATTCCTGCCCGAACGGCCTGGAGGCGGAATTCGGGGCCTGTATCTATCACACAGCATTCACCCGTATTGCCTCTGACAAGAAGGGATGCGCGGTAACGTTGGTCTTTCGGATCCTGTGAATGGCACACTGGACAGGAACAACCGACCACGGGTATCCCATGGGATGTCCCGGTACCGAGGAATTCAACAACCATATCTCTTTTGTACCTAATCTGCGGCGAGCGGTCAATGGAATGCCGCCTTGAGATAATGGCAAAGAGAGATTATTATGATTTTTATGGCAGATGCAGAGCTTGTAAGGGTCTTGGACTATATTCTTAATCGTTCCGATGCAAACAGCATCGAGGCTATTGCGGCAGCGGTGGTACGCCGTAAGCGGGACCTTTCCCTATTTGGTTCTGCAGGGCTTCCGGATCCCAAGCGGTGGGCTCAAAAGGTATCTTCTGAAATTAATATCAACGCAAGTCTCGAAGGAATCCGTAATACGGTCCGGAACATGGTATCAGAAATGCTCAAGCGGGAAGCTCCTGAACTAAGCGACGAGCAGCGGGAAGAACTGCTCAATGCGTGGGTTCCTGACCAGCGAGAGGCTAATAATGCAGCGGGTGCCTCAAAACAGCTTCCTTCGGATGTGCTTGCGACAATGGTTCATCAATTTATTGCATTTTCTACAGGAACTATGACCCCAAAAGAAGATGCAGCCCTTCGCAAAGAACTTGGAGCCTGGCCCGAACGGTATTGGGAATCCTTTCCGCCGCTAATTCGTTCCCTGATTACCGATTATCTCAATGGTACTGTAAGTGAAGAAGAATTTGCTTCTAAGTTGCGGACCGGTCTACAGATGGTGAGCAAATCGTAAGGAGTATGTTACATGGAGCCCTCTGCAATGTTATCTTTGCCTTTTACTGATATTGAACGGGATACGGGACCACTTTTAAATGAACAAATCCGCTGGGTTTCCGAATATCGCGGAATGGACTTATTCCAAGAATTTCCGGTGGCTGTTATGGCCTTTAACCGGCACCGGCAAATTGTGTTTTATAATGAAAAGACAAAGTCATTTTTACCTGATGCTTCGATGAATCCCTATGGACTGCGACCGGGAGAAGCCTTTGCCTGTATTCATGCACGGGAAACCGAAGGGGGCTGCGGTACCGCTGCCTTCTGCCGCTATTGCGGAGCTGCCCGAAGTATCGCCAGTGCACTCTCCGGTGCATTGAATTTACAGGAATGCAAAATTGACAGGACCGTCAGCGATCGGCATTCTCAATTGGATCTTCTGGTATGGACCAAACCGTTTCATACCCATGATCAAGTCTTTATTCTAGCTGCCCTGGTTGATGTATCCGCTGAACAGCGCCGGGATACTTTTGAACGCATTTTTTTGCATGATATTCTTAATACTGCCACATCGATACATTCGATTCTGTATTTAATCGACGATTCAGAAACTTCTGTCCGACAATATCTAGCCCTTGCAAAGCGGGCGGTGGACCAACTGACCGAAGAAATAGAAACCCACCGAAGTATATGGGATGCAGAGCAGGGGGCTCTTAGAGTAAATGCCTCTGTGGTAGATGTTTCGGATCTTCTGCAGCATGTGAGTTCTCTGTACAGCCGTATGGCGGAAGAACGGGGGATTCTTGTTGAAACCCTTGTTTGTGGTTCAAAAAAGATTATCAGTGATGCGGTCCTGCTCAAACGGGTTCTGGCTAATCTAGTAAAGAACGCTATAGAAGCCTGCCATCCCGGTGATACGGTAACGCTGGCCTGCAGGGATTTAGGCGAATCTATAGAAATAGAAGTAAAGAACCCTGCTGTTATAAGTGAAGAGGTACAGTCGAACCTTTTTAAGCGTGCCTATTCAACAAAAGCCCGTGGACGGGGCTGGGGAACCTATGCGGCCCGCCTTTTTATAGAAGAGTATTTAGGCGGGCGTATTGGATTTACAAGCTCAGCCGAATCAGGAACGAGCTTTATCATAAGTCTGCCCGACGACCCTATTTTTCCGCCTGGGAAAAATTCTTAATGCGCTCAATTTCGTCCCGGATAGCCGCGGCTTGTTCAAATTCAAGCCGCTTTGCATGTTCAAGCATTTCTGCCTCAAGAGCTTTAATGAGCTGCTGTCTCTGGGCGGGTATAAGCACATTGTAAGATTTTTCCAAAACTTCCACGGAAGTAACCGCTGCGGCTTTTTCTTCTTCCTGGTGCCGTATCAGTATGTCCGCAATAGCCTTCTTGACTGTGGCGGGGGTTATGCCATGGGCTTCATTGTAGGCCATTTGGATGCTGCGGCGCCGCTCTGTTTCAGCGATGGCTTGTTTCATGGCGTCGCTCATTCGGTCCGCATACATAATAACCTTGCCTGCCGCATTTCGGGCCGCCCGGCCTATGATCTGGATAAGGCTGGTAACGGATCGCAAAAAGCCGATTTTATCCGCATCCAGAATGGCAATAAAGGAAACCTCAGGCAGGTCTATACCTTCCCGTAAAAGGTTAATCCCCACCAGTACATCAAAGTCTCCCTGTCTGAGCTGGGTAAGGATTTCTACCCGCTCAATCGTTTCTACTTCGCTGTGGATATAGCGGACCCGAAGCCCCAGTCCTGAAAGATAATCGGTGAGGTCCTCAGCCATTTTCTTGGTGAGGGTCAAAACCAGGGAGCGTTCGCCTTTGGCAATGCGTTGTCTGATTTCTCCGTAAATATCTTCCATTTGGTCTTCGCTGGGGCGCACTTCTATTTCCGGATCTAAAAGACCGGTGGGCCGGATAACCTGTTCAACCACTCTCACGGACTGTTCCAATTCGGTCGGTCCTGGGGTCGCAGATACAAAAATAGTGGTGGCGAGCCGCTCGACAAATTCGTCGTATCGCAGGGGACGGTTATCCAAAGCGGAAGGGAGCCTAAAACCATAGTCCACGAGGCTTTGCTTACGGGACCGGTCTCCTGCATACATGGATCCGATTTGGGGAAGGGTAACGTGGCTTTCGTCAATAAAGGTAAGGTGATCCTTAGGGAAATAATCAATGAGAGTGTCTGGCGGTTCTCCGCTTGCCCGGCCTGCTAAAGGCGCAGAATAGTTTTCTATACCGGGACAGTAGCCCATTTCGGTGAGCATTTCTATGTCATATTCGACCCGGGTCTTGAGCCGTTCAGCCTCAAGCAGTTTTCCGGTTTGCTGCAAAAATTCATAGCGTTCCGCAAGCTCATTTTTTATTTTTTCTAGTGCCTGGTCTATCATATCCTGGGGCATGACGAACTGCTTGGCTGGATATATCAGTGCCCGATCTAAATCTTCCAAAACCTTACCCGAAATAGGATCGAAACGGCGGATCCGGCTTACCATATCCCAGTCCAGTTCTATCCGGTATGCTTCTTCCAGGTACGCGGGGTAAATCTCTAGTGTATCACCTCGCCTGCGGAAACAGCCCCGGTCCAGCACCGCATCGTTCCGTTCGTATTGCAGTTCTACAAAACGACGCATCAGGGCATTCGTATCGATATTTTCTCCCACTGCCACGGTGGCGGTCATTTTTCGGTACACTTCTGGGGTTGCAAGGCCGTAGATACAGGAAACGGTGGCAACGATGATCACATCCTGCCGTTCCATAAGGCTCCTGGTGGCCGAAAGCCGCATCCGCTCTATTTCATCGTTAATTGACGCATCTTTTTCTATATATAGATCCCGGCTCGCCACATAAGCCTCGGGCTGATAATAATCGTAATAGGATACAAAATATTCAACCGCGTTATTTGGAAAAAAGCTCTTGAATTCCCGGTACAATTGGGCTGCCAGGGTTTTGTTATGGCTTATCACCAGGGTTGGTTTCTGGACCTGCTCAATAATTTTGGCCATGGTAAAGGTTTTGCCCGAGCCGGTAACACCCTTTAAAGTTTGGTATTTGTCTCCCGCTTGGACCCCAGCTGCCAGGGCTGCAATTGCCTGGCCCTGGTCTCCGGCTGGTTCATAAGGAGCTACGACATGGAATGGACGCATAAGTCCAGTATGGAACGGCTCTTCTTTTTTTTCAAGAGTATCTTAACAGATGTGTAGATTATAGGGATTTTTTGGGTAGTCGTAACCAAAAACGACTGCCTTTCCCTTCTGTACTCTCTGCTCCCACAGAGCCACCCATTTTTTCTGCCAGCTCTTTGCAGATTATAAGGCCTAATCCGCTGCCTTTTTCCCCCTCCGTACCTCTTTCCGATTGTATCTTAGTAGTGAAGAGACATTGATGTTTTTCAAGGTTCATTCCAATCCCCGTATCAATGACGCTGATTTCAAGCAATGCTCCCTGATCTGTCCAATTTACCTGGATGGTACCACCTTTGGGAGTAAATTTGATACCGTTGGCAATAAAATTGCGGATAATCGTTTCGGTCATTTCTGGGTCTGCATATGCAAATGCATCCTCCATAGAGGGCATGTTTAAAGTTATATTTTTTTGCCGAGCTAATGTAGCCATCTGATCAAAAACATCCATAATTAAATTGTGAACAGAAAAACTTACCGGTTTTACGATACTTTGTTTGGAAAGCCGAGCCCAAGAAAGTACATTTTCAAGAATAGCTTCTGTATTCAAAGCTGCTTTGTGCAATTCTTGAATATATTCTTGCAGTGTTTCTTTGGGGAATGCATCAAAATCTTTTAATATAACTTCGGTGAGGCCTAAAAAACCTGCAATGGGGTTCCTTAAATCATGACCTAGAATACTGAGGAGCCGAGTCTTCCAGTCGTTTATTGCTTCCAGCTCTTTATTCCGTTCCTCTAGTTCCCGACGGGCCTGCAATAGACTGATATGTAATTGTACTCGTGCGGCGATAACCGTACTTTCTACCGGTTTTTCAATATAATCAACAGCCCCAGCCTTAAACCCTTCGAGCATAGATTCGGCGCCTTTTTTTTCAGCGGTGATAAATATAATCGGTATAGGTGCAAGTTTTTCTATGCTTCGGATTCGCCGACAGGTTTCATAGCCATCTATGCCAGGCATGGAAACATCGAGCAAAATAAGGTCGGGAGGTTCTAAAACTGCGCTTTCGGTAGCTGCATAGCCGTTTTGGGCAAAACGTATGGCATAACCCTCTTTTTGCAGGAAGGTTCCAATAATTTTAAGAGTATCAGGATTGTCATCGACTATTAAAACCGAGTATTGATTGCCTGTCATAATTAAAGTACGGCTCCTTTTACAATCAGTATGCTCATTCCTATTCAATCGCTTCTTTATAGGTTTCCATAATAGTAGCAAATTCCCCTTTGACCCTTATAAATATTCGAACCAGATCCGGATTAAAGTGAGTTTCAGCATTTTCTATAATAATTTTTTCGGCATGTTCGGCTGAATAGGGTGGTTTATAAATCCGACGAGACCGAAGTGCGTCGTACACGTCTGCCATGGCCACGATCTGAGCTTCGATCGGTATTTCATTGTTTTTTAACTGGTGAGGATATCCGCTGCCATCCCATTTTTCATGATGATAAAGGACAATATTTTTTGCTGTTTCGGGAATTGTCTCCTTATCCAAAATCCGGTGTCCTATAACTGGATGCTGTTGGATAATTTTAAATTCCTCTGGAGTCAGTTTGTCTGGTTTTCGTAGAATTGAATCGGGAACTCCTATTTTACCAATATCATGGAGGGATGAGTAACGGGCAATTTCACGTTTTTTTTGTTCAGGAATATCAAGGTAAAATGCCAGCTGCTTTGAAAACTCCTTAACCCGGCGGATATGGAGTCCCGTTTCATCATCCCGGTAATAATTTGCGTTCTCCAGAACTTCCACTAATGTCATGGTGATGGTCTCTATTTCCAAAACCTGTTCTTTAACTTTTTCTTCTAGATTATCTCGATATTCCTTGAGTTCGAGCTGGCTAAAAACGCGGGCTGCTACTTCCCGCGGATTAAAGGGCTTAGATATGTAGTCTGCCCCGCCAGAATCAAAGCCCTTTATTTTTGAATCCGTATCGTCTAGTGCGCTGATGAAAATAATAGGAATATTTTCTGTTGCCGGTAGACTTCGTAATTTAAGGGCGAGCTCATAACCATCCACGTTCGGCATCATGACGTCTAAAAGAAACAAATCGGGGATACGGTACTCAAGAGATTCCAATGCCTGTGCTGCGCTGCTTGCAAAACCTACATCGAGCCCTTTTTGCTGCAACATGCTGCCGAGGATGCGCAGGTTGACCGGTTCGTCATCAACGATCAAAATTTTAGGCGGATTGCTTTTACTCATTTAGACATTATTTTGACCTCCTCAGACTAACACCCTCGGTTTATAGCAATCATCTGTTCAAATTGTGCCAGCAGTGTATTGATAGCAGAAATATCCAGGTTATCCGCAGCTTCACTGAGAGCTTTTCCGTATGAGCAGAGTGATTCTATATGCAAATTATTTCCGGTGTTAAAGATATCCTTGCCAAATTTGGCTATTTCTGTTATGGAAAGGGTAATCTTGAGTATTTTAAACTTTTTTTCATAGGTTTCTTTTAATGTTGCACGTATAGAAGGGTCTATCGATTTCCACCAGTCTTTTTCATTGGTCTCTTCTGAAATTTCTTTACTATTTTTATCGTCAATACAGTTTATTTTTTCATGTGGCAGAAAGCGAGCGAGCAGACTAATAAAGTCTGTTCGTTTAAATGGTTTTTTAAGAATGCCTGCTACCTCTGATAGATTCTGATAATCTTCCAGCGGTGTCGAAGCTGATGCTATAATTATAGGGATTGAACTTAGCTTTTTAGATTCCTTTATTCGTTTAATGAGCTCAGTGCCTGACATTTTAGGCATCATAATATCGGTAACTACCACATCAACTTTTTCATGCTCTAATATTTTTAAAGCATCTTCTCCATTATCAGCGGTAAGTATATGTACCTGCTCTTTTCCAAGGAATTCTCTGAGAATGGTTCGGTTATAAAGTTCGTCTTCTACGATGAGTACAGTACCTCCAGTGAGGTGAAAAATATAATTCATTCTCTCTGAAACTGTTCCTTCATCTTCGCAAACGACATTTTGTTGGGAGTTTTTGGGTATCGTAAGAGGCAATTCCAGAGTGAATGTAGAGCCCTGCATTTCCTCGCTTTGTACCACAATTGTGCCGCCCATAAGGCGGGCGAGCTGCAGAGAAATACTGAGTCCTAACCCGGTTCCTCCATAATTTCGGGTAGTTTTCCCATCAACTTGTCTGAACGCATCAAAGATAAGGCTCTGATGCGCCTTAGATATTCCAATACCTGAGTCTATGACGGAAAAAAGCAATAATGGTTGTTTATCATTTTTCTCGTTACGCAGGTTAACTGAAAGTTTAACAAAACCATGGTTTGTAAATTTTATTGCATTCCCAAGCAGGTTTATCAGAATTTGACGCAGTCTGGTTTCATCGGCCATGATAAGATTTGGAACACTAGCGCCAATTTGTTTGGAAAAATCCAGCCCCTTTTTTTTGGCCATTTCACTGAAAATGAACTCAAGGCTGGTAATAAAAGAGGGGAGATCAATCTCCGCAGGCTTAATGGTCATCCTGCCTGCTTCTATTTTTGAAAGATCAAGTATGTCATTGATAAGATCTAAAAGAGCTTTCCCGCTTGTTTGAATGCCCTTTAGGTAGGATTTATACCGCGGATCCTCTATTCCGTCAGATAAAAGTTCGCTGAAACCAAGTATGGCGGTCATGGGTGTACGGATTTCGTGACTCATATTTGCTAAAAATTCGCTTTTTACCCGTTCTGCCTGCTGGGCCCGCGCAGCTTCTTGTTCAAGTTTTTTGGAATAGCGGAGGATAGTAGATATTTTATTGCGGATCATAAAAAATGAGACAATATAAAAGATCACTGAAATAAATATACCGGTAATAGCTGCCAAATTTACGCGTTTTAATGCTCTGTTAATCTGGGCCGATCGTTCATTCCTCATTTTTTCAATCATTGCTAGCTTGTTTTCATGTATACTATCTATCTGATCGATAAGTTTATTAATTTCGTTGTCTGAAATAGTATCGTATCTTTGGTATGTATTGTTTGAATGAGGCAAAACCGGTATGGTCATTACCAGGGAGTCTAGAGTTTCAAGATTTTTTGTAATTTCTTGAACAATATTTAACAAAACATCTTTTATCTCTTTTGAGATATTTATAGATATATTTTGATTTAATACATATTTGACATTATTCACAAGTTGAATCGCTTCATTGTAACTGGTCCTGTAGTTTTCCAAATCCTGGGTGCTTTGAGTTCTGACAAAACGGCGTGCCATACTTGCTGTATGAACAGCTTGTATAAGTGTGGTATCAATAGATAGAACGGATTCGTATAGCACGGTGTTTTTGCGTTCTATTTGTACCATTTCCCAGTTTTCAATGATCAAAAAACCGACCGAGGTTATAAGTAGGAAAAAGACCGCGATTATGATGATGTATTCTAGGGGAATACTGCTTATTTTACTTCGGATGCTTTCTGAAGATTTCATACTTCTATTTTTATAATAAGTAATGAAGGGATCAAAAACAAGAAGAATAGGATATCGAGATAAAAATCATTATATTATAGTTATGCTTACAAAAATAGTAATCTTTATTGCTATAACTGTTATGGTACTTGGAACTTTGTTCCTGGGCCTTAGAAAGGAGACGAACGTCATGATT
>JAIWNU010000125.1 GCA_020216655.1 Treponema sp.
AACATATTTAGTAGAGGCGGATCCCCATTTTACTGGAGAAAGCAAAGCTGGCATTACCGCATTTTGCGGTCTTGCTTTCATTTCCATTATTCCAGACCAAGCACAGGAAATGGACTTTGCCATGGATCATATTGTTCAGAGTGCATTGCAGTTGTTTCATTGTCCGCTGCAGGATGGAGCCGCCCTCGAACAGGTATGCCGGCTTGCAAAGGAACATAAAAAAAACATCAATGTGGATCTGCTTGCAGAAAGTCTCAAAGCTAGGACAAAAAACTACATTGCACCGGAACAAATTGTTGCTGTTCTTCGTGAATTGGTAAATCTTTATGGCAATAACGATTTTGATAAGCTCAATTCTATTGCACAGATATTGTGCCCGGGAATAAAACCGGGGGGTCACCATTCGCCCTGGGGTATTTTGGGATTAAAACCCGATTCGTCTATTCAACAAATTAAAAAGGCCTTCCGCAAACTGGCGCTCCAATTCCATCCCGACCGGCTTTCCGCCCTCTCTGAGGAGCGAAAACGCGCTGCACAAGAACGCTTTATCCAGATTCGCCGGGCTTACCGGCAGGCCCTGGCAGAAAAACAGGAGCAAAAACGGGATCATTGCTCCTGAGTTCTACCCTAATAGGTGCTTAGCATCCGTCGCTGCGTCTGATGTTGGCTCCCAAAACGGAAAGCCGGTCCACCAGATTCTCGTAACCCCGTTCGATCTGATATACATTGCGGATCAGGCTTTTACCTTCCGCAGCCAAGGCTGCGATGACCATAGCCATTCCAGCCCGGACATCCGGGGATGTTAGTTCAGAACCGGTAAGCGGCGAAGGTCCGGTCACTACCGCCCGGTGGGGATCGCAGAGGACAATCCGGGCTCCCATACCGATGAGTTTATCCACAAAGAACATCCGGGATTCGAACATTTTTTCATGGATGAGCACAGTTCCTTCCACTTGAGTCGCTACAACGGTAATAATACTGGTTAAGTCCGGCGGAAAACCTGGCCAGGGGGCATCATCAATCTTGGGGATCATACCGCCGAGATCGGTATTTACTTTAAGAGACTGGTTTTTAGACACATGCAGGGTAGTTCCATCAACTTCCCATTGGATACCAAGTTTTCCAAAGGCGATTTTTGCGGGCCGCAAATCTTCTGGACGGGTATTGGTAATGGTAAGTTCGCTTTTGGTAGCCGCAGCAAGACCTATAAAGGATCCAACCTCCATAAAATCCGCACCGATGGCGAACTCTGTCCCCTTAAGTTTATCTACCCCGTCAATTACGAGCACATTCGATCCTATGCCAGATATTTTGGCCCCCATGGACACCAGCATTTTGCAGAGATCCTGCACATGGGGTTCACTGGCCGCATTTGTCAGGATGGTTCTGCCTGAAGCAAGGACCGCTGCCATAATGGCATTTTCAGTGGCCGTTACCGAAGCTTCATCGAGGAAAATATCGGCTCCCTTAAGGCGGGGAGCGGAAAATACAAAAATACCGTTAACTTCAACCTGGGCGCCTAGTTCGGTCAGTGCAAGAAAGTGGGTATCGAGCCTGCGGCGTCCGATTACATCCCCGCCGGGAGGAGGAAGAACCACCCTGCCGTTCCTGGCAAGCATGGGACCTGCAAACAGAATAGAAGCCCTGATTTTTTTAGCCTGGGCGATGGGGATTTCATCGCTTGTGATATTCGTCATATGGAGCCGGTAGGTATTTTTTCCGGTAGCCTGGACCGTACCGCCCAGGGCTTTGAAAACCTCCAACATGACCTGAACATCTTCGATAGCTGGTATATTTTTAAGAACCACCGGTTCATCAGTCAGAAGGGCTGCGGCAATACAGGGAAGGGCCGCGTTTTTGTTTCCGCTGGCGGTAATGGTTCCCGAAAGGGTTTTTCCGCCTTCAATTAAGTATTCGTGCATAAAAGTACCATATCCTGCAAAACTAAACTGGTCAACCGCCATGTAAGTCCTAAGTTGCTAGAACTTCAGGGCCGTCGATGTAAGCTTGATAAACCGCACTATTTGCGATATTTTCTAACAACCGATATGAAAACACCTATTTTACTGACCCGTTTTGGCAGAGCAGGACTCGGGCTTTTATTCTTTTTTTTGGTGACCCTGGGGCCTATCCATGCCCAGACATTTAAGCCCTTTACATCCCTTGCGGTGCTTAAAACGGATCATTTTGATATTATCTTCGCTGAAAAATCCCGCCCTACGGCCTTAAGGCTCGCGGGTTTTGCCGATGAAGTCTACAAGGAAGTAACAGATCTTTTAGGTATTCAGCTGAGCGGCCCTATCCCCGTAACCATAACAGCCGATACGGACCAGTTTAATGGGTACATGAATCCCCTGCCCTACCCGCATATCGTACTATTCGATACCCCCATGGATATCGAATGGACCGCATTCCAAGATCCGCTTCGTTCTCTTTTTTTGCATGAACTCACCCATGCGGTTTCTTTGAACAGCCGCGGCGGTATTGCCTCATTTTTACACAGTCTATTTGGGTCCTGGGTTAATCCGACCTTTTTGACGGCCCCGCTTTTTATGGTCGAGGGGGTCACCGTTAGTTTTGAAAGCCTCGACGGCACAGGCCGGGCTTCTGATCCCCTTGTGGAGCAGACCATACGGCAGGCGGTGAATGAAAACCGGTCCCTCACGCCCTTCCAGGCAAGCGGTGTATATGACTATCCGCCCCTGCGACGGAGCTACTATGAATATGGGGGACTTTTTTCTTCCTGGCTCCAAAGAACATACGGCATGGATCGCTATGGCCAATTATGGCAGGCCATGGGATCAGATGTTCCCCTATCCCTGTTTTATTACAATCACGGCTTTTATCGCCTTTTTAAAGACACCTACGGTGTCCCGCTCAAAGATGCCTGGCAGCAGTTTCTCGATTCCTATGCCACCACAAAGCCGGAGCCGCTAAAAGAGAGGGACATACTAATCCGGGAACTCCAAATAACCGGCCTAGCAGCCGCAGATTCGGTGGTGTACGGCATAGATGCAAAAGAAAATGTGCTCTTTGCCGTAGATTTAAGAAAAGAGGCGAATCAAGGGAAAAAACAGCGGATCCGTACAGTACCATCCTCTGCCTACGATCTTTCTCTTAACCAGGCGCAGAACAGGCTGCTTATTTCCTATTACCGGTACGCCGGCGACCTGGCCAGTGCGGTGGTAGGGGAGTACACCACCGCGGGAAAAGCGACCGGCCGGGAATGGACTGGCATTTACAAGGCAAGCTATTTCCGGGATGGCATAGTCGGCATTGGATCCCGGCTCCATTATACGGACCTGGTGTATGTGGACGGCCTAGGTCGCCGGCATGTTCTTGCCCAGGGAAACGATCGCCTTCTTTTTTCCAAACCAGTCCCCATAGACGACAGGCGGATTGCCATCATTTTAAGCATCAAAGGACAGCGGCGGCTCGGCATCTTTAATGTCGAAGATGGTACTTTTTCCATCGTAAAGACCGGCCTCCCCGACGACGCTGAACGGTGGCGCTTTGTACGCAACCTGTCAGCCCGAGGTACAACCCTTTTCTTTTCCTACAACGACGATCATAGCTTTTACAGATGGGGAAAACTTGACCTGGATAATACTCATGCTGAGGAAGCCCTCTATTTTTCTGAAAGTAAGCGCTCTGGCGGCGTGCTGTTGCCGGTTCAAACGGCCGACAGTCTTGTGTACCGCGCTGCAGAAAGCACCTGGGACCAGCTCGTCCGCTATCCCCTTAACAAACTCGATAGGGCGAGCGGAATCTATTCGGCCTACCGGCTTGAACCCTTTAATATACAAGAAGGAGCAGAGCAGGTGGGAACAGCGGTACTCCCCTCCGCAGCCCAGAATAAACCGAAAGAAACAGCCTACAATCCTATCCGCTACCTGAACCCCCTCAAGTTCTGGCTCCCTGTGCCCCTTATCAATAATGTGGATAACAGCATCCGCATCGACGGCATGGGCATTATCACCTACCTCATGGATCCTACCGACACCAATACGGTGCTCATTAACGCTGGGGGAGATCTGGTCGGAAAGCTCGGCTATTTTGATATTTCCTGGACCTCGCTGAACCTTGGGTTTCCGGTCTTTAGTTCCGTTTCGGATCAAATGGAAGCCATAGAGTCCCTATCTGGTTACACTGTGTACCGGGCAAGCAGAGCGCAGTTTTCTAGCCCCCTGGTCTTTAATCTGGGGGATAAAAACTTTAACCTCCATCTCATGCCTTCGCTTTCCCTGCTGCTTGCGGCCTTTGACCCCGGGGATGGAAGCAGCGCTTACCTGTGGACCTATGAAAAACCCCTGTGGGCCTACGGCCTTAGTCTGGGGCTTTCCAATTTTTACCGGAAACCCTGGCAGCTTTTCGGAAACGGCGCAGGCCTTGACCTGTTTGCCCGCTCGGTGTGGAAAGGAAGCTCAAACCGTCTCGACGCAACACTTAAGGCGAGCCGGGAACCTTTGGCTTCCTGGTTTGCCCTGCGGGGAACAATCTATGGAGCCTGGGACGAACGGGGGATGAGCCTGGACGGAAAAAACGTTTCCTACGGTAATGCCCCCTTTGCGGATGTGGCAGCTTCCGAATATGCTTCTCAGGCGCCTGCGAACCTCCCCTGGCTGGCAGGCGGAGAAGCGGAGTTAAAACTCTTTGCGATAGAAACCCAATCAAATATTTCCCACCTCTATGTAAACCGCCTTTTCGGCACCCTGGCCTACCGCGGGGTAATCTATGAGGCTACTGAAAAAAGCAATCTGGAAGATGCCGGCGAAGCCCTTGCCAATAGGCTGTACGGTTACCATTCTATCATTGTAAAACTGGGAACCGTCGTATCGGCCACACCTATTACGTTAGCACCACTCCGTTATTCGCCCTTCTTCTGGGCTGCCATAAAGCTTTCTAACCTAAAGGACCAGGATGCAAGCAACGATTTCCAGCTAGGCTTTGCCCTTTCGTTTGAATGGTAGCCCCTGCAGGGTCGCCAAATAAACACCTAAAATGACGGCCAGGGCGCCCCACCACTGGAGGGCTGCAAGCCGTTCATTGAGGGCGAAAAAGCCTGCTATAACGGTCACCACCGGGATGAGGTTGATGAACACCGAAGAGGTACCGACACCGAGGTGCTGGAGGGCATACACATAAAACCAATAGCCCAGGGCTGAGCAAAAAACACCTAAATATGCTACATGGGCAAGTACCGTCCAGGAGAGGCTCCCCCAGAGGGGCTGTTCAAAGAACGCAAAGGGAATAAAGCCAAGAAAGCCAAACACCGATTGCCAATAGACGATATAGATACGGGAACGTTTTGCCGAAAGACCTTGGGTAAGGAGGGCATAACCTACCCAGCTTAAAGCGGCGCCAAGCATAAAAAGGTAACCCACCGGATCGGAAGCAGAACCAGAAAAACCTGTGGCAGGGAGAGAAGGCAGCACCACAAGATAAACCCCGAACACAGAGAGGGCGGCACCGGCCCAGCGGCGAATGCGCAGGGGCTGCCGGGGCGGCAGGAAGCGTTCCATGACCATGGCAAGAACCGGTATTGCAGCAATAATGATGGAGGCTTCGGAGGCGCTTACCCGGGCAACACCATTGTTTTCAAAGTAAAAGTAGGCCGTTACTCCGATAAGCCCCGCGCCTGCAAGTGCGGGGACATCCTCCCTTTTAAGCCGGTCCTCCGGCGCAAGGCGCTTTTTTATAAAAAAAAGCACTATGGTGCCCAGCAAAAAACGAAAGGCCCCGAGCGTCATAGGGGGCAGCACCGCTATGGAAATTTTTATGGAAATGAAAGAAAGACCCCAAAAAAGGACAGCCCCAATAATGGCCAAGAGCGCTCTACTTCGTGACTGCATGATACACCTTGCGGAGAAAGTAAGTTCTGTATACTGTACTTGTACCACAGCGGTTATGCAAAAGTCTATTGTGAGGAGGAAATAAGTATGAAAACCTGCCCCTGCGGTTCAGGAAAAGCCTACAGCGATTGCTGCGAAGCATATATTACGGGGAAGAAAAAGGCCCCTACGGCGGAAGCTCTCATGAGGAGCCGCTACACCGCCTATGCGGAACATGCCATCAACTATATTGTGGATACCTGCGTTCCCGAAGGTCGGGACGATATTGATATGGAACAGACCCGCAGCTGGAGCGAGAAATCCCAATGGTTGGGGCTAAAAATTATTGGCACCGAAAAGGGCGGCCCCTCCGACACCGAAGGGGTGGTCGAGTTCGAAGCATCCTATGCTTTAGACGGCCTTAAGGACGTTCACCATGAACGGGCCTATTTTAAGAAAATTGATGGCGCCTGGCTCTATGACAAGGGAGAAATTGTCCCCACCACCATAGTCCGCGCTGCCCCCAAGGTAGGCCGGAACGATCCCTGCCCCTGCGGAAGCGGCAAAAAATACAAGCACTGCTGCGGCAAAAACGCATAAAAGACATTCGCCTGCAGCCCCTCCACGAGGGGGCTGCCAGGGGGCTGCTGCGTTATATTAACTTTTAATGAGCGGGAGCCACCGCTTCATGAGCAGCTACTTGAGCGGTCTTGCTCGATTCTGCGATTTTTTTAAGCTGCATGGTGGCGACCTTAGGATTGGTGATCACCGAGGGACCAGCCACACAGCCCCCCTGGCAGGCCATAACTTCCAAAAGGTTACCCGTATGCTTTCCCTCTGCCCATGCTTTAAGCACCTTAAAGCTATCTTTGGTAAGGCCGTCGATTGCCTCGCCCTTAAAGGGAATATGCGCGGGAAGATAGGCCTGTACGGCGCTGCTCACCCCTCCTGACCAGGCAAAACTGCGGCCCCCGGCTAATGCTTCTTCCGGAAGGGGCTGTTCTTCCATTTCCGCCACATCGATCCCCATGGCCACAAAGAGGGCGCCTATTTCTTCCACCGAAAGCACATAGTCCACCAGGGGGTCATCCATCCCCTCTTTCCGCTTCGCAAGACAGGGGCCGATAAAGACCCGCAGATGATCCGGTTTTTCCCGGGCCGCAAGTTCTGCCGTATAGTGCATGGGGGTCCTGGTATCCGAAACTCGCTCTTTTAGAGCTGGCAGGTGCTTACGGACCGCCTCCACATAGGCAGGACAGCAGCTCGTGGTCATAAAGGGCTCTCCCTTTTCCATCCGTTCGGCAAACTCGTGGGCTTCTTTTTCTGCGGTGATATCCGCCCCCCGGGCAACCTCGTAGACCGCATCAAATCCAGAGCGCTCTAGGGCGGCAACGAGCTTACCCAGGGAGGCCTTAAACTGGCCTGCCACCGCCGGTGCAAAAAGGGCCGCCAGCTTTTCTCCCCGTTTTTTAGCCGCCAGCACATCGATAATCTGGGACTTATCCATCATGGCGCCGAAGGGGCATTCCCGCATACAATTGCCGCAAAAAATACACTTATCGTAATCGATCCGTTCCTTACCGTTAGAATCCTTGGTAATCGCACCAACCGGACAGGCCTCCTCGCAGGGAACAGGAATTTTGATGATCGCATGGTAAGGACAGACCTGCTGGCAAATGCCACAGTTTACGCATTTTTCCTTATCAATAACCGCGTGCCCATCCACCATGCTGACCGCTTTTTTAGGACAGTTCATTACACAGGGCCGGGCAAGACAGCCCTGGCCCGCGTTGGTCACAAGGAATTGGGTTTTAACACAGGCGTTACAGGCCTCATCCAGAACCGTCAGAATGGGCGCCGTAATACGGTCCCGTGCAAGGGCTTCCCGTGCATAGGTCGCGAGCGGTGTCCCATCATCAACATACTGCTCTACAGAAAAGCCCAGCCGGGCGAGGATCCGGCTTTTTAAGATTTCCCGGTCATGGTACACACAGCACCGGATGGACTGGTACGACGGATCGCTGGTCATTTCGTAGGGGATCCGGTCAATATCCTTTTCCAGCCGGTCTTCCAGCATGAGCTTGATAATGGAAATCAAGAGCTCCCGTTTAACAAGGGCAGCATTGTTATTATAGTGCATCAGCGTTCTCCTAATTTTTCTCCAATTTTTCGCAGTATGTCGGGTATGGTGGCCTGGGAAATCAGTTCCCCATCCACCAGGGCGAAGGGAGCCTTGCCATTACTTTTGTCCTTGCAGTACCCAAGGCAGGGAGATCCCTCCAATTCCACATTGCCTTTCCATTTGGCGGGGATATGATCGCCCAAAAGCAGCAGTTCCGAGCCGCCCATGACATAACAGGCGGTACCTGAACAGACAACAACCTTAATAACCTTCTCATTCATAGAATGCTCCTCTATATAAAACGGATGTGTATTTCCTTAAGATACTTTTCTTCCAGCAATCCCGCTATACGTTTGATGATATTCCTGCGTATTTCCAGTTCTACCGGCATGGACGGATCCTGGTGGGCTTCGTTAATCTTGGTCCCCACCACAAATTCGATACAGTCCGAGTTTAATAAGAGTTCCACAAGCTGGGTCGCCGGGTTGGACCTAAGCCGGTCAGGGCTCGCCGGATTTTCCAGAAGTTCCGCTGCGCGGCCCAGGGTGATGATTCCCTCGGTAACCAGATCTGCTCCCTCCATAAGGGAAGCGGGCGGAATGACCGGGTCTATATTTTTTAAGTTCACTTTGATGGATAGTCCTAGCTCACGGGCAACAATGCTTGCCGTGGTTCCGCCGCAAAGGATCTTGGAACCCTGAAAATCCCGGAACATCCGGGCCATTTCCGCATCCCGCCCCGGATCGATGGAAGGCCCCGACATGAGAAGCAGCCGCCGGGGCTTACGGAAATAAATAACCGCGCAGGTAATGTCATCCTTAGGCTGATACGCATCGTGGGATTCCGCTTCTTGTACGACCGCCTGGGCAAGCCTGCGGGCAGAAATATCCGGCGTTTCTTTGAGGAGCTTCATAATATAGGACTGGACCCGGGGCACGCCCCAGCCTAAAGGATAGACTTTACTACCCATACCAGACTGGGAGACCCCATCGGAAAAAAACACAAGCCGGTCTCCGCTTTTAGCTTCAAATTCGCTGTAGTGCATAACTGCCCGGGATAGGAGCGACACCGATCCGCTTCTTAAAGGGGCTTGCGCACGCTGCCTCCGTGAACCAGGCCGGTCGACCGCAATATCGTGCTTGAGCGGTTCAAGTAGGACCGGCTCAGCGGCCTGACGGAAAAGAAGATAGGCCGGATTGTCATATTCAATGATTTTTACTCTGCTCTGGCTGTCTATATCCGCCAGGGTAAAGGTTGCGTAACTAATGCCCCGCTCCTTGCAAACCGGCAGGGTCTTCATAATTATCCGGGCAGCCTTGCGGAGCGGAATGTCCTCCGCCACAAAGCGGGCGGCCATGGTGGCAGTCAGGGTTGCCAGGACTCCGGCCTTAATGCCCGACCCGAGTCCATCGGAAAGGACTGAAATAATGCGGCCATCGTCGGTTTTCCGAGAGAGAAATACGTCTCCCTCGGCGCCCTGGCCCTGTTTTTTTCGGGCAAAATGGGCAACCTCGATAAAAATGGATCCATTCATGGCTGGGCCTCTCCGCCGCTGCGGGATGAGCCAGTATGCTCAAAGGATTCGATAATTGAGTTAAGGGTTGCCTCGGTTTCTGCCGCATTCTCACCGAGCAGAAAGGCGATTTTTTGTACCACCGCCAGGTTTCGGGTTATTACTTTACGGGCCTGGGAAACAATACGGTCCTTTTGTACCCAGGGATCGGTAACATCCTGGAAGACGCCCCCGGCATAGGCCCCCCGTTCAATCCCAAAAATGGTCCCATGGAGGATCCGGTTGTTAAACCGTATGTCCCGGTCAATTGCCTCTGCCCCGTCGAGCACATCAAGAAAGTACCGGGAAAAGGGGAGGAGTTTTTCCAGGGCCGCACCTTCCAGTCCCGGCTTAGCCTCCCAGAGCTGCAGGGCCTCTTCGCCCAGGAGGCGGGCAAAGTTGTAATTGCATTCCACAATGGAAAGCCGGGCATCCACGATAACAACTCCGCTTGGAATTGCCCGGATAAGGCCGTTAGCCTTTTTCTGCGCCAGTTTACGCATATAGGACACGCACATATCCGATTCCGCCCTGCCAGCCAGCATGGCCCGGGCAAAGTCCCGGCAGGTATCGTAGCCGCAGCCGCCGCAGTTAAGCTCATCTTCCCGGTTGTACTTACCAGTCCGCCGCAGGGCCTCCGCCAATTCCTGTTCGCTGCAGCTTTCCGCCGCTACGGCCCTGCCCGTCCACCGCTGCGCCAGAACCGGTCCATGGCCCTCCAAAGTTTTCACCAGATCCCCCGCCGACCGGTTCTGGCCGTAGTCCAGCACAGAGAGCCGTTTATTTATAGTGCCGGTACGGTTTTTTGACCGGGGCCCGTTAATGCAGCCCCCGGGACAGGCAAGCAGCTCTAAAAAAAGCGGTTCCTTGAGCCTTCCCTTACTTAATGCGTCCTCTACATCATCCAGAGCGCGGGCAATTTCCTCTATGCCGGAAAAGGACATAAACCGGACCCCTTCGGGAACCTGCCAGCTTTTTATAGCCGCAATCATACCTCCATCCACGGGGTACAAGGCACCTTTGCCGGCCCGTTCGGGGATAATGCGAACATCAGGAGCCGCTTTTACCAGGGGGAGGTGAATATTTGCTTCCGAGAGCCAGGTCCGCAGGTCTTCAAAATCGATGGCCACAGCCACATCTTGGCCCTGTTCGTCGGCCTCCTGTTTTTTGGAAATACAGGGACCAATAAATACAACCGCGCAATCATCGCCATACAGACGGCGAAGCATCCTGGCCTGGGATAAAAGGGGGCTTGCAAGGCTCGTTATCCTGTCAGCAAAGGCAGGCCGGTATTTGGCGATAAAATCCACCACCGTAGGACAGGCGGAGCTCATCAATATGGATCCCCCCTGGGCTTGACTTAATTGAAGCGCCACTTCCTTTGCGACCAGGTCCGCCCCCCAGGCCGTTTCGGAAACCGCCCAGAATCCGAGGTGCACCAATGCCGAGGCCATGCGATCCAGGTCTATGCCGGGAAATTCGGATGCGAAAGAGGGCGCCAGGGACGCGATAACCCGTTTTCCCGATTCAAGGAGTTTCCGGGCCCGGCCCAGATCGTTTCGAACCTTTTTGGCCCCCGCTGGGCAAACTTCCACACAGTGGCCGCAGAGAATACAGAGATCCCTCAATACCGCGGCTCTTCCGTTTTCCACCCGTATGGCTTTAACCGTGCAGTGCCGGACACATTTGTAGCAGTCCTGGCAAACGGTTTTTTCTGTATAAATGGGATTAAGGACATCCATAACAATCTACCAATCCATAGCAGCCAGGAGATCCTGCAGTACCATAGGGCTCACATGCCGATGAATTTCTCCGTCTATAATTACAATGGGCCCATCTTTGCAGAAGCCTTCGCAGAGGGTACCCGTCACTTCCGCGTCCGCAAGCTCCGCCCGAATTTTCTTTTCCTGAATCAGGCGCTGAACCAGTTCGGCATTCACGCTGTTCCCCCGGGAAAAACAGGAGCTTCCCATGCAAATAACAATCCGATGCGGCTGTGCTGCAGTCATATCATCCTCTCGTGCTTTTATATATAATTTTTTATCGATAAAGTCAAGACGATATGTTTTAATTTGTTGACCTTTCATAGGCCATGGCCTACTATTACCACATGTATCGCTGGGACATCGTAAAGCAAATAAAACCGCTCTGCCTGTTCATCAATATAAGCCTTTTTTATATTGCATTTTTTCAATATATCATCGATGGACGTCCAGAGGGGATTCCCGATTTATGGGATGCCCAGTTTTATTTTCTCATTGCGCTGGCCTTTATATTTTCCCTACTTGCCGTAGTTCTTGCAGGGCGGCCTGTTGCTGCGATTCCCGGCTTGTTACTTTTAGTTACCATTGTAATCGCGGTCACCCCCGAAGGAAGCCGAATTGGTATCCGGCTTTCCCTGTTTGCCGCCGCAGCAGCTACCTCCGGCTTTTGTATTCCCTTTCCCTTTAATGCGATAATGATTCCTGCAACCATTTTTGCAACCCTTGCATCGATTCGTACCGAAATTGCCTGGGATTTCTGGCTTATTAAACCTGATTATTCTGAACGGTTGGGAAGCATTTTTGTAATCGGTGCAGTCGGTATTATTTCCACAACCCTTTCTGCCGCCATCAGGACGATCAAAGAACAGCAAACCGAAATCGGGAACCTGGAAAATACAATTGCCCAGCTTACTACCGCAAATATTGGGTTTCAGGAATACGCAAAATATATAGAAGAACAATCCCGAGAAGTGGAGCGAAAACGGATTACCAAGGAGATTCACGACATTATC
Organism: Treponema sp.; assembly: GCA_020216655.1. Classification (GTDB taxonomy): domain Bacteria; phylum Spirochaetota; class Spirochaetia; order Treponematales; family Breznakiellaceae; genus Gracilinema. Next base: position 12,282 of record JAIWNU010000125.1, read on the forward strand.
GGTTATACCCTCACAACCGTAATCATGCTGTTGCGGGAAGCAAAACTCTATATAACTGAAAATTCGCATATCAAAGAAGTTCTCGATCAAGCAGATCAACATTGCCAAAGCGGACTCGAAGAAACACGGCAGTTTTTAAGAATCCTAAGGTCGATTGAAACAACCAAAATCACTTTAGTGGATGCGATTCGTAAATTAGCAAGTTCTTTCCAGAATGCTACTGGTGTACAAGTTCAAATTGATTTTGGAAATGCTATTTATCCCGTAAATGAAAATATACAAAATACGGTCATCAGACTATTGCAGGAGGGGATGACCAACGCCCTGCGGCACGGAAAGGCAAGCCGCATAACGATCTCGCTTTGGATACATGAAGGGATGTTAATTATAGATATGATGGATAATGGCCGCGGTACTACTCAATTCAACGAAGGTATCGGATTAGCGGGTATGAGAGAAAGCATCTCTGCTCTGGGCGGACAATTTACCGCCGGTCCCATATCCGGCGGTTTTAAACTGACGGCCCATATTCCCATGCAAGGGGGTAATAATGAATCATAACACCATCAGAATAATGCTTGCAGACGATCAGGTGCTCTTTATCCAAAGCCTCAAACGGGTAATTGAAAGTCTGGATCAAGATATAGAAGTGGTCGGTATTGCCTATGACGGGGAAGAGGCAATTCGAATGGCCCGGGAGCTCCAACCCGATATAACCATTCTGGATGTGCGCATGCCTAAAATTGATGGTGTCCACGCGGTTGAACATATCCGGAATCTTCACCCTCAGAGCAAAATCATCATGCTTACCACCTTTGATAATGACGATTATGTTCATGAAGCTTTGGCTAAAGGGGCCTGCGGTTATCTCCTAAAAGATATTGAACCCCAAAAACTGGTAAACGCCATACGGGCAGTCGCGGCCGGAACGGTTCTCATGTCAGAAACTATTGCAAATAAAATTATTGCCCAAATGATTTCACAAACACAGGCAAAACCAAGGTTGATGAAAAGTTATCCGGACTGGTACCACGAATTAAGTTATAGAGAACGAGAAGTGGCGGTATTGCTTGCAAAAGGACTAGATAACCATGAAATATCCAACACCATGTTTCTCGCAGAACAAACAGTAAAAAATCATATTTCATCTTTGTATAAAAAACTAAATGTAAAAGATCGTACTTTGCTCATACAAAAACTAAAGCCCCTTTTGGAACAATGACACCGGTACTAAAATCAGTACCAAAATCGGTACTTTTAAGCATTCCCAACTTAAAATACCAATCTTAACATGTAAAACAGAAACACGGCTTTTGGCCGCAGCTTACCGACTACCTATTAAGATGGAGGAACCCTTTTATGAAGAAATTACTAGGCCTTGCACTTGTCTTTTTAAGCCTTTCCGGGCAGCTCTTTGCAGCAGGCTCACAGGATACCGCCTCGACCGCACAGAAGAAACCAGTAACATTAACCCTTTGGACCCACGAAGATCCAAACCGGCAAAAAATGGAAGAACAGTTTGCTGCGGAATACATGGCTCAAAATCCCCATGTTACCATTAAATACAGTGTATTTCCTTCCACAAAAATTCAGGATCTCATTTCATCTGCCTATGCCGCGGGGAATGCCCCCAGTATTTGGAACCTTGAACTCCAGAAAGCCTATCCTCTCTTTATGCAAGGACTGGTAGCGCCTATCCCAGTACAGGCTCTGGGCTTTAAAAATGAACAGGCCCTTATCGATTCCTACCTTCCAGGGATGCTCGACCCGGTTACCGATAAGGACGGAAAATGGTTCGGGAAAAAGGGTAAAATTTATGGCCTCCCCCTCGAAATGGTTAACTACTGCATTTATCTGAACAAGAAAATCTTCCGGGATGCAGGGCTGGATCCAGAAAAGGACTATCCCAAGACGTGGGAAGATGTGATGAAAGTTTCTGAAAAAATCGTAAAACGGAACGGTGACATTATTATCCGCCGGGGCTTTGATTTCCGATACGGAGATTACCTTATTTCCTGGGTACCCATGGTTGAACAGCTGGGCGGAAAGGTAGTCAGCGATGACGGAAAAGAAGCAATTGTAAACACCGAAGCATGGATTAAGGCATTGAAGTTTATGCAGGAATGGGGTCCCAACGGTAAAAATCTTGGCGGACCCACATACCCTGTGGCCCGGAAAATCTTTGACAACGACCGGGACGAAATTGCCATGCACCTTTCCGGGCTCTATCAAGAAGCCCGCATGAAAACCGCCAATCCAGATTTCTACAACAGCAAGGACTGGATGGTCATTCCTTATCCGGTTTTTAAGGGAGGAAAGGATATCAGCAACACCTACTATTTCCAGTACTATATGGTCAATTCCAAGATTCCTGAAAATGAACAGATTGAAGCCTGGAAATTCGTTGGTTATATGCTGAGCCATGGGGATATGTACCTGGAAAAGGTAGCCCTCACCCAGCCGACCAAGAAAGTATTTGAAGGAGAGGTATTCAAGAGCATGCCCTACAGCAATGTTTTTGCAAACGATCTAAAACGGGCCAAGGTAGTGTACCATTCTTCTTTCAGCTGGCGGGTCAACGAACTTATTAAAGAGGCAATCGAAAATGTTATGATGAACAAGGTAGATCCTGCTGTTGCGGTTGCCAAACTTAAAAAGGACACACAGGCTTTGGTAGATGAAAATCGCTAAGTAAAAACCTTTAAACAGAAACCTTTTAGTAAGCCGGCAGAGTAAGTCTGCCGGCCCTATTCGCTGCTAATCGGAGGAACAATTCATGAACATAGAAAAGCAAGTTAAAAAACGGAAAGGGGTGGAACAAGTTCAAGCTCGATGGGGCTGGTATTTTGTTATTCCAGCGCTTATCTTTTTTTCTGTTTTTTCATTTTATCCGATCATCAATGCATTTACCCTTAGCTTTTTTAAAAAGAATTTGATATCTCCCCTGCCGCCCCGTTTTACGGGTTTAAACAATTATATATTTGTGCTCCAGTCGCCCGATTTCTGGAATTCGGTAAGGGCCACTATAACCTTTACCCTGGGGACCTTTATACCCTTGGTACTGATGAGTCTTCTCATAGCCATACTTATTACCATACAGGGAAAACATTTCAGAATCTGGCAGCTTTTATATTATTCACCCGCAGTCCTTTCCTCCGCGGTCGCAGCCCTGATTTGGATGCTTATTTTTACGCCCACTGGGATTGCTAATCAATTTATAAATGCTATGAAACAAACAAGCGGTGTAGATATGCGCTGGCTTTCCAGCGGTGAAATGGTTCAGCTATCCACCATGATTGTTTATTTTTGGAAATACATAGGATACTTTACCGTACTTTATGTGACTGGCATTACCAAAATTCCTGCAGTGATCTATGAAGCCGCTACTATTGATGGAGCAAGCAGATCCCAGGCTTTCTTTAAAATCACGCTTCCCCTGCTCAAACCAACTACAGCCTTAGTTTCTATTATGGCAATGCTCCAGTGTCTTAAAACATTTTCGACCCAGTTTCTATTTACTCAGAGCGGTGCACCAAAAGCCCCTATTAATGTCATCACTTTAAATATTTACAACACGGCCCTCAAGGAATACAACGTGGGCAGAGCGAGTGTGATGAGCATACTCTTATTTGTAGCCATGCTGATTCTCACCATTATCCAGCTCAAAATATCACGCAGCGATGAAGTCACCTATTAAGGAGCCCAACATGCCAAGCAAAACTATCGCCGGCGTTTTTGCTAAACATCGTATTCAAAATAGTATAGATATTATAATACGCATCTTCCTACTTCTATTTGCCCTTGTAATTTTGGTACCCCTGGTATTTATGATTACCGCATCATTTATGCCTTCCGCTGAAATAACCAGAATGCCTTATCGCTGGATTCCTTCCCGTATTGCATGGAACAATTTTTATAGGGCTTTGGCGGGAAATGACGGAAATTTTACCTATATCAGAAACATTTTAAATTCTCTTTTTGTATCGCTAACCGTCGCATTTACCACGGTGATTTTGTCCTCTGTTACCGGATACAGCCTCGCAAAGTTTAATTTTAAGGGTAAGAATATTGTATTCATGTCGATTATGATGACTATGATGATCCCCTTTGAAACGATCATGGTCCCTATGTATATGGTTGCACTTAAACTGGGTCTGCAAAACAGCTACCAGGGTCTGATTGTTCCCTTTATGATGAATGCCTTTGGGGTGTTTTTAATGAAGCAGTACCTCCAAACCTTCCCCAAAGACATTATAGATGCGGCTCGTATCGATGGCTGTTCAGAACCAAAAATTTTCCGCAGTATTGTCCTGGTAAACTCTGGCCCTGCGGTGGCAAGTCTCGCTATTTTAACGTTCAGACAGCAATGGGATAATCTTCTATGGCCCCTTATGATCGCCCAGGATAAGAAATTTAAAACTATTCCAACCTATATAGTGAGTTTTGCTGAGGAGAAACTTTCCGATGAAGGGGCAATGATGGCTGCTGCTCTTATTGCCAGTATCCCAGTAATCATTATGTTTTTAACCTTGTCCAAATATTTTGTCGGCGGTTCTTCGGTATATTCTTCAGGAAAAGAATAACCTACAGCCCCTTCATCTCCCCCCAAAAGAGGCCCAAGGTTTCCTTACCGGAACCTGGGCCATGGCAGTCGGACCCATAACTGAGACGGAGGCTTCTTTTTTTAGCCTCCGCTGTCACTATTTTGTTAATATCCGCTGTGTCTCCGTTCCGGTACCAATATAGTTCAAGGCCATCGACTCCTAAGCTGCTAAAGTAATCTAAAATTTCTTTAAGCCGCTTCTGTTCCTGCCTCATTTGTTCTGCCGAGTCATCAAACTCATGGCCGATATGAGGCAGCACCACGATGCCCCCATCCGCATGTACTGTCCGTATAACATCTGCACAAGAAGGCTTTTGGTAAGGTGTTCCCGAAAGAAGCCCTGTCTCCAAATAGGCTTTCTTAAAAGAACGGTAGGAAATATCCTGGGGTAAGATGTTGTGGTTTTTAAAATACAGGAAAAGATCAACCTTGTTAAAAGAAAAAGCCTCTGCATCCAGTTCAGGCCGCCCCTGCCGCTTATGGTTTAAGAGGTCATCAAAAGAAAGATGGGCCTTTACAAAATGACGCTGGGCCTTTTTGATCGCGGAACGTACATACTCGAGCCGGCATTTGGTAAGAGAAGCGAGCAAGTCCTGCGTATGAGCATACTGCCCCTCGGGGAAATAGGCCAATAGTTCACTCCGGTAGCCAATTTCAGGAGCGCTGCAATCAATTTCAACAGCGGCTATGCTTTTAAGCCCCAACGCTTGGGCAGCCCGCTTAAGTTCATCAATCCCTCCGAGGGTATCATGGTCAGTGAGGGCTATCCACTGGAGACCCGCCCGGTACGCCCGTTCTGCTACTTCGGCAGGCCAATCGGTCCCATCGGAAAATCGGGAATGGAGATGCAGGTTAGCTTTCATCCACTACAGCATAAACGAGGATGCGGAAATTGTCACTTGTGCCAATTTCGAGCCTTTGGCTGCCCTTGACAGAGCCTCCCGTTTTACGATATTGTTAATCACCTTTCTGGAGCGGTGTCCGAGCGGTTGAAGGAGGCGGTCTTGAAAACCGTTGAGCCTGCGAAGGTTCCGGGGGTTCGAATCCCCCCTGCTC
>JAIWNU010000126.1 GCA_020216655.1 Treponema sp.
CATTGCTCTTGAGAAGGGCAAGAAATATACTATGCGCTCTGTCTGGAAGACCGTAGGGCGGGAACCCCGACTTATTATGGTCCTGGGTTATGATCCTACCCTCAAGTCCCGGCCTTCTCGTTCAGGGGTCACAGCAAGCATCGCTTTAAACACCTCGGGGAGTTCTGCGGGAGAATTTAAAGACTGGACGAGCTTTACGGTAAGCGAAAAAAGCGAGGGCAGTTTTGCCTGGGTTGTTTACGCAGCCAAGAAACCGGGAGAATCAACGACGGTGTATTTTGCCGATCCGGCGGATCCTGATGATTTTGTGAAGGGATCGGAAAAGGGCTTTACACGGGGCCAGGTCTGGTCAACGCCGCTCTACCTGGAGCGGGATCCAGAGCCTGCGGTGCCCGCTCTGGGGAATCTTGTTCTGGCCCTCGGCCGGGATACGAAAAGTTTCGCCATTGGACCTTCCCTGCGCTTCCCAGTCTCTACCGGCACCATTCACGTGGTGTTTGCTGTTAATGGTATCTCTGGTGCACCAAGGCTATCTGTATCGGTCATGCATCTCGCGTCAGGTAAAATTGTTCTCCAGGGTGATGTGACGGCTTCCGTCTCAGGCGATGTGGGTGACCTCGCTCTCGAATCTCCAACGGGTTCCTGGCGCCCGGGCTGGTACAAAGTAACGATTGGCTTAGGGGCAACAGAGCGGCATGAACTTTACTTCCTGGCGATAGAGTAGGGCTGCTCAGCTCAATTCCGGTTCCACATGCCGCTTCCGGTAACACTGGGGTGAAATCCCTTCGTACAATTTGAAGATCCGTGAAAAATAGAACTCATCCTCATAGCCCAGCTCCCGGGCTATGGTCCGGATTGGTTTATCCGAATTGCGGAGGCTGTCCTTGGCAGCGTCCATTTTGAGGTTAAGGTAATAGCGAAGGGGGCTCGTGCCCATGGTCTTTTTAAAAAGCCTGATAAAATAAGATTTGTCTATACCGAGCCGCTGGACAAGATCGTCCATTTTAAGGTCCCGCCGTATCTGGGCCTGCATATAATTAAGCGCCTCGTTGATATAGATCTGACCCTGATGGCCTGTGCTTTGCCCTTCGCCGCTTAAAAGTTCATAGAGATAGGCTAAAAGCTGAAATTCTGCCGAATGCCTCAGCCAGCTGTCCCGGCTTGCGTGCTTTCGCCGGATTTCTTCAAAAACTAGGTTAGTTGCCCGGCCCACCTTCATAGCCGCCTGGCCTAAGAAGCGTTCCCGCAGGGCATGCTTTAGATTCTGGTCCTCAGGATAAAGCCAAAAGTTACAGTAATAGAGAACCATAGGTATACTGCTTCGGGCTGCATGGGCTTCCTCTGGCAGAGAAAAAAAGAGGGTCCCCGGTTCCAGGGGATATTCCCGGTCTCCGTTATAAAACAATCCCTGCCCTTCCAATACCAGGTGAAATTCGTAGACTCCCTCATCTCGGTGGCTATGGGCTTCAAAGGCTTCACCGATACTCAGGCCGATATAGCGCAGATCCATGGCTTTAGTATGGATGTCAATATTATCCATGTCAATGCCAATTATTGTAATGGCGGGCCTATCAAAGGGGTGCTACCATTCATCCATAACAGAACGGACACTGCGGATACCCGGGATCCGCAGCTAGTTCCGTATCAGATTATCAAGAAGGAGGACATTCATGAAACGTAGTGCCCTATTTGTATCGCTGCTTTTGGTGTGCGCCCTGATCGGCGTACCGCTTTTTGCCCAGACCCAGATCCGTATTTCCGGTTGGCCCGGAAACCCCGATGAAGAAGCGGCCATAAAGGCCATGGTAGATGCATTTAATGCAAAAAATAAAGATATTGTTATGGTATGGGAGCCCACACCGGGGGATTACAACCAGACCTTAAAGACCCGGCTTGCTGGCGGAACCGCAGCGGATCTTTTCTATCTTGATGTTTCAGCCTTTGAAGAATTCGCCCGTTCCGGCAATCTTTTGCCCTTGGACAGCTACCTCAAAGATGGCACCCTAAAAGATTTTCCCCAGCCCTTAATTGATGGCTTTACCTTTAACTCCCGTATTTATGGTATCGCCAAGGACTTCTCTACCCTGTCGGTCCTCTACAACAAGGAAATATTCGATAAAGCCAAGGTTCCCTATCCCAAGGACGGCATGACCTACAGCGAGTTCATCAAAATGCTCGAAACCCTTAAATCCAAGGGTGTGGCCAATCCTATGATTATCAATGCGGACTTTAACCGCATGATTCCCTTTATCCTCGCTAATGGCGGCAGGGTAACCGATGACAACATGAACATTGCCTTTGCGGAACCAAAAACCAAGGCTGCTATCCAGATGTATGTGGATATTTACAAAAAGGGTCTTGGCGTAGAAGCCTCCTCAGTTGGTGCGGGCTGGGAAGGCGAGGCCTTTGGCAAGGAGCAGGTAGCCCTTATCATGTCCGGCCCCTGGTGCCTTGGTTACCTCAAGGGAAGTTTCCCCAACGTATATAAGAAGCTTGGCGTTGCGGAAATGCCCCGGGGAACCCAGAAATCTACCATGATTTACACCGTAAGCTGGTCAATCAACAAGCAGACCAAAAATCGGGCTGCGGCTATTACAGCCCTGAAATTCCTCGTGAGCGAAGGCCAGAGAATATTTGTAGAAAAGGCTGGCGTCCTTGCAAGCAACAGGACCATTGCTGCCCAGGATAAGGATCCGATCAAGGTGCCCTTCTACCGGGGCGCCGAATACGGAACCGCCTGGCGAATCAAAACACCTTCAGGTCTTTTCTCCCGGGCCAATGACGAAATCAACTCCCGTATTAAAGATGCTTTCTACGGAAAGCTTTCGGTGGATGACCTGGTTAAGCAGGTTACCGAAAACTACGACAGCTGGGTCGAGTAATTACTTTGTGCAGCCCCAGCCTCAATGGATGGGGCTGCACTTTATACCAGGAGTGCTGCGATGCGTTCAGGTTTACGGAATAGGATTCTGGAGGGAATGTACGGGTACCTCTTTACCTTGCCAGTTATTGTGGGGGTACTTGTCTTTACGATTATTCCCATTTTTAGAACCTTTTATTTCAGTGTTACCGATTACAACCCCCTGGAGACTCAAAAAAATCTTATGACCGTAAATATCCAGGACGAGCTTCTTTTAAATCGGGATATAGATGCGGCCCAGATTACCGATATCAAAGCTCTCGCAGACTCCTTTGATATGGTTGCCTTTCTTGCCGATGACCTGCTTCTGGATCTCACAGAAACACAGAAAAAATTAGTGGCATCCTATTTTGATAAAACCGCCTTTTTTACCGATCTTGCCCGGGGAAAACTGAATGAAAACCGGGAACTGAAAAGCCTCGTGACCGCCTATATGGGCTCCCACGGCAAGGAACTTTTCCCAGCCTATCGGCCCCTCTTTACGGGAATAAAAAATTATATACGGATGATCGGGGATCAGTATTTTTGGATATCCCTCTGGAATGCGGTGCAGTTTGCCCTGGTCGTGGTGACCATCCAAACCATGCTGGCCATAATCCTCGCGGTGGCGGCCAATTCGTTAAGCGGCGGGGTACAGATTTTTAAGATCCTCTACTTTATTCCGAGTATTACCTCTTCTTCTGCAATCAGCATGATCTTTCTCATGATTTATTTTAAGACGGGCCTTTTAAACCAGCTGCTCGGAACCTTTGGTTTTGAGCCCGTGGACTGGCTTAACAATCCTGCTACGGCCCTGCCTGCGGTCATGGCCATGAATATTTGGACCACCGCAGGCTACTTTATGATTACCTTTTTAGCAGGGCTTAAAGGGATACCCCTTGAACTCTATGAAAGCGCCGAAATAGAGGGAGCTCCTGCGAGTACTGTTTTTTGGAAAATTACGGTCCCCCTGCTGCGGCCCCAAGTGCTTTATGTCATTGTCATGGGGACCATCGGGTGCCTTCAGGTTTTCGATCAAATCTACTATCTAATACCCAATCTTCGGAACCGAACTATAGCCTACTACATTTACCATGTGGGTTTTAAGTACGGTGAGATGGGCTATGCCTCGGCCATTGCGGTCATTCTTTTTATGATTATCCTCGCTATCACCATGCTGCAGCGCCGCTTTATAAAGGAGAGCCTTGTATGAAAGAGAAGGCCCCCTTGCTCAACAAAAGAAATAAATCTCAGGATCTAAGCCCTGCAAAGGTGCTTGGGTTCTTGCTCATGCTTGTATACGGAATTATCTGCCTTATTCCCTTTGTATGGGCCCTGCTCGTTGCCCTGGCGCCTCTTACCTATGTGCCCCCTGGGGGCAGCGAACCGGTCGGGGTGGACCTCACGGCCTGGCCTCCGCGCATCAACCTGTTTAAGCTTCAGGTCTTTGGGGCTCCTATGACGGCGGAGAATTTCCGTATTATTTTTGAAAAGGTGCCCCTCCTAGCCCGCTGGTTTTTGAATACGGTGTTCTATGCATCCACCGTGTCGGTGGGGCTTGTGGCCCTTTCCACGTTGGCAGCCTATGCGTTTGCCCGGCTGTGCTTTCCTCTCCGGGATTTCTGGTTCTCCCTCTTTTTAGCTTCCATGATGATACCCAGCACGGTAACCCTGATCCCGGTTTACCAGCTTCTTGTGGGGCTGCGCTGGGTAGATAGTTACGCGGGACTCATTATCCCAAAACTATTCAGTGTGGCTATCGTGTTTTTTATGCGCCAGTTTTTCCTGGATTTTCCCCGGGCCTTGGAAGAGTCAGCTTATATTGATGGGGCTAGCATCCCGCGAATTTTTGCCTCTATCGTATTGCCCAATTCGCGGGCTCCTATGGCCGCCCAGTTTATCTATGTGATAATCGGAACCTGGAACGAGTTTATGTGGCCCCTTATTATTATGTCAAAGGCGGAAAACTACACCCTCACCTTGGGACTCGCCTTTTTCCGCTCAAGCTATTACACGATTCAGCAATATATGATGGCCGCGAGCCTCCTGGTGACGCTCCCTATGGTCATCATGTTCCTTATATTCCAGCGTCAGTTCATCAGCAGCAATATAGCATCGGGAGTTAAGGGATGATACAAGCTTTTATTTTTGATTTAGACGGAGTTTTGGTGGATACCGCCAAATACCATTATCTAGCCTGGCGCAGGCTGGCCCAAAGCCTGGGTTTTGACTTTACCGAAGAAGACAACGAACGGCTCAAGGGGGTTTCCCGAATGCAGAGCCTGGATATTCTGCTTTCCATTGGCAATATCCAGGCGGATGAAAAAACTCGCCATGCCTATGCGGAACAGAAAAACCAGTGGTATGTGGAGTATATCTCCCGGATGGGCCGGGACGAAATCCTTCCTGAGGCGGACCGCTTTGTTCGGGAAGCCCGGGAAAGCGGGCTTAAAACTGCCATTGCCAGCGCAAGCAAGAATACGCCCCTTATTTTAGAGCGGCTCGGAATCGCAGAACTGTTCGATACTGTCATAGACGGCAGGATAACGAGCCGGGCAAAGCCGGACCCCGAGGTGTTTCTGCTGGCGGCCCAGGCCCTTGGCGGTGAGCCCACAGCCTGTGTGGTATTCGAGGATGCCGCGGCGGGCATTCAGGCAGCCCGGCGGGCCGGCATGTACTGTGTCGGGATTGGATCTCCCCAGCAGCTATCCCAGGCTGATATCGTTATTCGAACTTTCCGGGGCCTTAGTCCCAGACAGATACTGCTTCAGCTCGAAGACATAAAAACTAATTAACAGGAAAAGGAACACCGCAGATGTACACACCTAAATCAGCAGCACAGAATACGAGCTGGCTTATTGAAGAATCGGACCTGTCAGCGGACACAACCGCTGCACATGAAACCCGTTTTACCCTTGCTAACGGATACCGGAGCCTCCGGGGCGAGTCTCCCTTCTGTCAGCCCCGCTTCCCAGGAGCCTTTTATGCGGGCCTCTTTGATAAGTCCGAGGCCGCGGTCACGGAACTGGTGAACTGTCCCAATCCGCTTCCCTTCAGGGTTTATGTGGATTACGAAGAAGCCCTGGTCGGTAAAAAAGGCGCGTTGGAATACCACCGGGCGCTCGACATGGAGCAGGGGCTTGTCAGTACCGGCCTTGTCTACGAAGCGGAAACCGGCTCCCGGCTCAGGATGCAGAGTGACCGCTTTGTTAGCCGCAGTGACCGGCACCGCTGGGCCGAGCGTTGGGTCTTCCAGGCGGAGAATTTTTCCCGCCGTATACTTCTTAAAATTGCAATCGACGGGGCGGTACTGAATAACCGGCAGCATCCCCTGGACGCGGTCCAGCATATAAAAGTTACCGACCGGGGCCGGCTTGACCTGGAAGTCGCGGCGGGCATATTTTTGGAGTCCCAGACGCGAGACCAGGGGATGCGTGTTTGCGAAGGCGCGCTGCTGCTGTGCCCCGAAACCGAACCTGCCCTTAAACTGCTTGTACTCCGCCCCCTGGCAGAACGGGTTGAAGCAGTATACGAACTCACCCTAAGCGAAGGCCGTCCTGTCGTCCTCTACCGGCTGGGTTATGGCATGGTAAGGCCGCAGGCGGGCTCTGAGCAAGGCCATGATATCCGCTCCGCATTAGCCGCCTTTGCTGCAGATGGCTATGAGGCGGAACTGGGGGCCCACCGGAAGGTGATGCAGCGCTTCTGGAACGAGGCGGATATTCAGATAGAGGGAGATGAGCGGGCCCAGCGGGCAATTCGTTTTAATTTGTTTCACCTCTCTTCCTGCGCTGACCCGGGAACAGGCCGGGTCAGCATCGGCGCCAAGGGCCTCCACGGCGAAGGCTACAAGGGCCATGTGTTCTGGGATACGGAAACCTTTATGCTCCCCTTCTTTATTTTTACCCAGCCGGAGACTGCCCGCAGCCTCCTCTCCTACCGCTACCATACCCTTGCCGGTGCGAGGGAGAATGCTCGCCGTGGAGGCCACCGGGGAGCCCGATTCCCCTGGGAAAGCGCCGATACGGGGGTGGAGGTGACGCCGCCCTGGGGGGTAGATTATGCGGGGCATCTGGTCCGTATCTGGACCGGAGAACTGGAGGTCCATATCAATGCGGACATTACCTATGCGGTCCTGAAATATCTCCAGGTTTCGGGGGACCGGCAGTTCCTTATCGAAGAGGGGCTCCAGATACTCCTTGAAACAAGCCAGTTCTGGGCGAGTTTTGTTCAGTGGAATGAGGCAAAACAGCGCTACGAAATACGGAATGTCATTGGCCCCGATGAATTCCATGAACATGTGGACAACAACACCTATACCAATTACCTCGCTGCCTGGGCACTGCGAAAAGTACGGGATTTAGTTCATCAACTTGAAAAGGAAGACCCGGCTCTCTTAAGAGATATACTTTCCCGGTCCCAGGTTACACGGGAGGAGCTTGAGTCCTGGAAGGAAGTGGCAGATAAACTTTATATTCCCCAGGACGGAGAACTTCTTGAACAGTTCGAAGGCTATTTTAAGCTTAAAGATATTCCGATCACCGAATGGGACAAGAATGGCATGCCCCTCTGGCCCAAAGGCTTGGATGTACGGCGTCTTAATGAGACCCAGCTTATCAAACAGCCCGATGTGGTCATGCTCTTTGCGATGATCGGCGAAGAGTTTCCCCTGGAGCAGAAAATTAAAAACTACGAATACTACGAACGGCGGACCATGCACAAAAGTTCTCTGAGCCCTTCCATGTATGCCATGGTCGGTCTTGGACTTGGCAAACATGATCATGCCTACGAGTATTTTATTAAGGCTGCCGAGACTGACATTGTGGATAATCAGGGGAACACCGCCCACGGGCTCCATGTGGCCAATGCGGGCGGCACCTGGCAGAGCGCGGTTTTCGGATTTGGCGGCCTGTCCCTGGACAAGGATGGGGTGCTGCGTATTGAACCCTGGCTGCCGCCCCAGTGGAAACGGCTCCGATACCGTTTTTTCTGGCGCGGTATCTCTGTGGCGGTTGATGTGGTTCCGGGCATTTTTACTGTCCAGGCTCAAGAGCTGTTGGTTTTCCGATCTGGTGATAAGGAATATTCCACAGGAAAGGATGGCATAACAGTACCCCGGCTAGGGTAAGTAAGTAGATGTTGAGGACTCCCAAAATCATAAAAAATACTCCATACTAATGCTATGGAGCATGGAAAAAAACGGCGGAAGAACCTGACTAACCTACGATGGTTTAACCGCCTTTTAAAATGGACCTTTGGCAGGTGGCTGAAACGGGTGTACCGGATAGAAGTCCGGGGACATGAAGTGCTGCAAAATCTCAGGGCCCCCTATGTTGTGGTAGCTAACCATGTCAGTACCCGGGATCCCTTTTGGATTTCTGTGTTTGTCCCCGGCCCCGTGTTCTGGGTCGGCAGTGACAGCAACATGCGATCCACCCTGATGCGGTGGCTCTTAAAGCTGGTAGGCACCATTCCCAAAGCAAAGGTTATTCCCGATATAGAGACTGTAAACGATATTGTCCAGGTAGTGCGGCGTCAGAAGGGCATAATCGGTCTATTCCCCGAAGGTGCCCAAAGCTGGAATGGTTCGACATTACCCCTGGTCCCATCGACCGCAAAGTTGCTCAAGATTCTTAAGGTTCCTGTAGTGCGGGTACTCATTCGGGGCGGCTATTTCGCACTCCCCCGCTGGACTTGGAAACGCCGCCGCGGGACAGTGATCCTGGATTTTTCGCTTTTGTTCACGCCCGAACAGCTTGCAGCCACACCGGTAGAAGCGCTTTCACTTGCTTTGGACCAGGCTTTAAGCCATGATGAGTTTACCGATCCGTACCTTGCAGGAAAGCCTTACCGCAGCCTCCGCAGGGCAGAGCATGTTGAGCTCTCCCTGTATCTATGCTCTAACTGTGAATCTATTGGCTCCCTGCGGAGCCGGGGCAACCGGCTTTTCTGTACCGCCTGCGGATCTCTTTGGAAACTGGACCGCTTTTATCGTCTGCGGAAGGAGTCGGCCCCGTACCGCAGTTTTAGCAGTATTCCCGAATGGGATGTCTGGCAGGCGCAGATGGTTCAGGAAAAAGTAAGACGGGCGGCTTCTGAGGCACCCAATCATCCTATTATTTCCGATCCGGGGGTTCTTTTGTTCCAGGGTCGTAAGGCAAATCCCCTCCGCCGCATCCGCACGGGAACCCTGATCCTGTTCCCCGACAGGCTGGAACTCGCAACCCTTTCGGGCGAACGGCTCCAGTTTCCCCTGCAAAGCCTGGAAGGAATTACGGTGCTGAAGCGGCAGCTTTTAGAATTTTACCAGGGCCGCACTTTGTACCAGGTCCGTTTTCCCTTCCGGTACATGTCGGCCCGTAAATGGCAGGACCTCATGCTGGCTCTCCAGTACTACCAGGCTAAAGTTGCTCATTCTATTCCGTAAACCACCAGGATGTAGGCCGTGCCAGGGTTTTACGTCTTGCCAATATGCCATAGGTTACGAGTACATATACCAGATAGAGAAACGCGATTCCCATCATGATCCAGAAGGGTACCATGGTACCCTGTACCGCAGCCTGGGCCGGAAGGTTTATTGCCAGTATAAAAGGTATGGCAAGGAGAAAGGTTAGTCCCGCCGAAAGCATATAATCCGAGGCCACCTTGGTTTTAAATTCCGGGTCAATGACCCTGAGTAAGGCAAGGCCTGTGGAAAGGGTTCCTGTGGAGACCCCATATATCATGAGCATCCGTTCAAATTGGTAATCCCGGAACATCCGGGAACAGAACCAGGGCACAATGATTGTGGTCATGATCCCGCAGAGGGTGGACATGAGCAGGATGGGGAACCAGAATGTGGTAACAAAGACCAAAGAAATCGCCGCAATAGAGCCTGCTACCATGTAGTCCACAGAGAAACCGGAAATGCGGGAGAGGGTTTCGTTATCCAGAAGGTGATCTATCCTTATCGCTTCAATTATTTTACGCATGATGATAGCGGTAATCGATGAAAAAATAAAATTGATGCCCCACAGGTTAACCGCAAGATCCCGGCCCGCTTTTCCGAGCAATGAAAGGCCCATGGTAAGTGCTGAGAGCAAAAGAAAGGACAGAAAATAGGTTAATAGGACTGCGGCACTATGGAAACTAAAGGAGTCGATAGCTTCGTTGTCTGTGGTGAGCCGGGCTCCCACCGGTTTTGTCTCTTCCCGGCCCACAATACCGGTCAGCATTGACCTGTTTTGCATGCTTGAAAGGAGCTCGCTTTTAAGCCAGCCTTTTTTAAGTCCATGGTTAATAAGGAATACCCCGCCAAAACTAGCCCAGAGGTATCCGATAGCCGCAAAGGTTAATCCGATGCTGGAGGCCCCACTAAAACCTATGGTTTCCCAGCCCTTGCCGATCGCGAAGGCCTGGCCGGGGCCTAAGGCAAAGCCCAGGGGTAAAAAGAGACCGAAGGCAGGAAATATTTTCGGCAAGAAAAGGAGGGTAAGACCCAGGCCGAGCAGGGCTTGTGTCGCATATCCCAAAAGAATCCCAGTAGACATGCCAAGTACTCCGCCGCCCTTGTGACCCTTAATTTTGGGGGGCGACGCGCGGAGGCTCATGGAAATAAAGGATATATTCAGGAGATGATACACCAGTTCACCGAGCTTGTTTTGATCATAACCTAAGGCCGGGAAAAGGTAGTTATACACCGGCAGAAGTAAAAAACCTGCGGTAAGGGCGTTGGGAATTAAATATTTCTGAAAGAACCGTACCCTGGCCCTCAGAAAGGTCGCCGCAATGAGGGCTATGGAGATTGCCCCCGCATCAATTACCGGTTTCCATGAAAAATCCATAACAATAGCCTCCTTGCGATTTGCTCAGGTTTCACTGCTGGTTAGATCTGGCGGTACTTTGGGCAAACGGACGGTAAAAGTTGTTCCAGTTCCTTCCTTGCTCTGTACCGAAATGGTCCCCCCAAGGGCTTCTATTATTCGTTTTACAATGGTCAGCCCCAAGCCGGTTGTCTTTTCTCCATGCAGTCCCCGTTCACCCTTTTGAAAGGCCTTAAAAAGCTGTTGCTGCTGGGTCTCACTCATCCCCTTTCCTTGGTCGGCCACTGCAAGCTCCCAATATTGAGCAGCGTTTTTTAGTATAACCTGAATTTCCTTCCCTTCGCTGCTAAATTTAATGGCGTTGCTTATGAGGTTGTTGAGAATTTGGTTAATTTTTGCAGGATCAGTGTACACCGGATCCAGGGGATCCGCGATAAAGGATATAGGAATCCTGTGGCGGGCCGCCAAGGTTTTGTTAATACGAAGGTTATCTTCTACCAGCTTTACAACATCAACCTTTTCATACTCCAAGTTGACCGACCCATTTTCTATTCTGGAATAATCCAGCAGGTCTTCTATC
Source organism: Treponema sp. (assembly GCA_020216655.1). GTDB lineage: Bacteria > Spirochaetota > Spirochaetia > Treponematales > Breznakiellaceae > Gracilinema. The sequence continues at coordinate 11,282 of JAIWNU010000126.1, forward strand.
AGAGACACCATAAAATGGCTGGCCTCTTGGATCGCCCGAATGATTTCTAGATAATCTTTGTTATCGATGACTGATGCAAGATAATCGCACTGAAGCAGAATCCCATGGAGGGGATTCCGCAAATCATGGGCTGCCATACCGAGAAATTTATTTTTTTCTGTATTGATGAACTCCAGTTCGGCATTTTTTTTAGCCAGTTCACGTTGTACAGTAACTAATTCATTGTTGAGCCGGCTGATTTCTTCATATAAAGAAGGTTCTATTGCATCTCTTTTGATGTAATTGCGTATGAGCGTGGCCTGTTCATTGGTCATTTTCATGAGCTCTTCGAAGAGCCGCTGGGTTTCTTGACTGTTTTCCGATGCGATAATAAATGTCTGGTTTTCCGAAGCAATACCGCTAAAGTGTAAAACCCGAGGCGAATTATACAGAACAAGCTCCCAATCTAAGACTGTTCCAGCCTTATGAAGCTCCGCGAGAAAGGACAGGGCTTTTCCTAAGGAGTTGCGGTCTATAAGACGGGTGAATAAAAAGGGCGGTTCAAGTTCAATGCCAATATCATCCCTTACAACTTCAAGAACAGTGTCATTTATATCACAGTTAAAAATGAGACCATGCTGCATTTCTTGCCTCGATGTTACATTCATGCGGTCAGCTTTTCCGCCATCTTGACTGCCTGAACCGCATCGGGGGCCCAGGCGTCTGCTCCAACTTTCTGCCATAAAGTAGGACTTGCGTTAAAGGGATAACCTCCTACCATGATTTTTATTGATGGTGAAATCCTGTGTATTTCATTGATATAGGTTTTCAGTTCCGGCAAATGAAAGGTCATGGTGACCGAAAGGGCAATGAGATCCGGTTTTTTTTCTGTTATGGTTTTTAACAGGTCCTTAAGCGGCGTGCTGGCTCCAATAAAGTAAGAATCCCATCCCTCAAGCTCAAAAATGTCTGCCACCATACGGGCCCCGAGTTCATGCAATTCTCCGCCTACGCATGCAACAATCACATGCTTATGCTTGAGTTCTCCATTAAACAATTGTGAATACAGTTGAGCCATAATCATTTGAGTGGCGGCGGAACAAAAATGCTCCTGGGCTACTGAAATCCTGTTAAGCTGCCAGAGCCTGCCAATTTCCTGCTGTGATTTCTGGAAAACCTCCAAATAAATATCTTTTATAGAGGCTCCATTCTTTATTGCCTGTCCGATAATATCGCTTGCCGTTCTGCGGTCTGCTGCAAGCAGGGCATTTAAATAGCTACGAGCTACAGTCCCCAGAGGAGAAGATTCATCAATATAGCTTGTTTGAATCGGTTCTTCCGAGGTCAAAAGATGAACGCTTTGTTCCAGCAAATTACAGGCTGGTTCAGTCTCTGGTGGGCTAAAGCGCAAATTCAGAACATCTTTCATTAACTGGATTGTTTCTTGCAGTATCTGAATTGGAAGTTCAATGGAATTAAAGAGCGTTTTTACCCAGCTTATATAGTTCATAAAAAGTATTGGCTCTTCTGTCTCGAGGGCTTCGGCAAGGAACAAAAAATGATATTCCCCATCCTGGATGCTTTTTTTATATCCCTCAGTTCCGTACCGGCTTTTAAATTCCGGATAACGTTCATAAAACGTATCCACGACCGAAGCCGCTAGTTCAGTTTTACCCAGTCGAATCTGAATTCCAAGCTCTGTGCGAGTCATAGTTTTAGTATATTAGTTAAATTCTGAAAATCAAACGAGCAAGGTTTGAAAATAGACCAAGCCTCGAATACACTTAAAGGCGGTCCCCAGGGCAAAAAGGAGGCTCTATGCTGCGGAACCAATGGTATGTGGTGCTCGAATCCCGGGAGGTTAAAAAAGAACCGGTGGGCTGTGTCCGTTTGGGTGAGCGGCTTGTTTTCTGGCGGACCTCCGCTGGGCAAGTTGTCTGCCAACTTGATCGCTGTGCTCATCGGGGGGCAGCCCTGGCTAAAGGCAAGGTGTTACCAAATGATCATATTCAGTGTCCCTTTCACGGCCTGGAATACAACGAGAAAGGTCAATGCACCTGTATACCCGCCAACGGCCGCGCCGAGCCCGTCCCGGAACAATTCAGAATTAAAAGCTATCCTACTTATGAATCTCAGGGTTTTATCTGGATCTTCTGGGGAGATGAAGTCCCCCAAAAAGATCCCCGTTTTTTTGATGACATAGGGCCAGAGCTGAGCTATGGCGCCGTCATAGACCCCTGGGAAAATCACTACAGCCGGGTCATCGAAAACCAGCTTGATATGGCCCATCTCCCCTTTGTGCATTACAACACGATCGGCCGGGGAAACCGCACCGTGGTAGACGGGCCGGGGCTGCTCAAGGTAGATGAGGGCTTCTTTATTTATGTCTACAACCGTCGGGATGACGGTACCAAACGGCGGACCAGCGAAGAAGTGCCGGTTCCCAATCCTCATAATGAATTTAAGCTTGAGTTTATTTTCCCCAACCTATGGGAAAATTATATATCGCAGAAGGTGCGGGTCCTGGCAGCCTTTGTGCCCGTAGACGATACCCACACCCTTATGTACCTGCGGTTTTATCAGTCCTTTATGAGGTTCCCTGTGCTATCTCGTTTTATAAATTGGCTGGGAGGCCGGATGAATCTTTTTATTGCCCACCAGGACAGGCAGGTGGTGGAGACCCAGATTCCGAAGGGGCCCGGCGAGGGCACCGGCGAAAACCTTTTCCCCGGAGACCTGCCGATTATGGAATACCGCAAAATGCGGCTTAAAGCAAAGGCTTAAGATTTTTTAGCTGCAGCCTTTATGTAGAGGGGGGTACTGGTAATTTCTTTGTCATCAATATAGAGAATAAAATTGATGACCGTGGGCATTTTGCATTTTAGATCCATAAATGAATAGAGCAGGTGGACTACCGAAGATGCATTTCCCACATCCCTGATGGTCAAGGTGCCTTCCACGGGCTGGACATAGCTGTTTCCGTCCAGATCCCTTGCCTCAATCTTGAAGCTGTGGATCCCCAGTTCCCAGATGTCAAAGCGGAGCCGCACCGCCAGAGCAAAGGACTGGTGGGTCATGGGAAACACTTTAGCCACAATAGTGTCAAAGGTGCCCACTATCGTGAGCTTCCCGTTGTTTTCCTGGGCGAAATCGCAGAGCGTATAGAGTTCTACCTTCATAGAGTAGGGCTACTATACCAAAAGAACCACATTACTCCTAGCTAGGAGCGGCGGAACTGCACCTCAGGCAAATATTTCCAGTATCGCAGGGGCATGAGCCGTTTTTGCAGCTCCGGATTCTTTCGGGAATCTATATTGATGACCTCATGGTATTCCTGCCAAAGGGCTTCGAATTCGTCGGGCACAAGACCTGCGGGGGGCGAAAAGGGGGGATCCTCCGGATCATAGGCTGCCAAAACTGGCTCGTCTCTGCCGTTGCAGGAAAGTACCAGGTGCCGTTTTTCGTCCTCTACGGCCCATGCGGAGCAGCCAAAGCGGCGCCGTAATGGTTCCGCCAGGCCAGGCAAGGCAAAGGTGTCAGGCTCGCAGCGAGCCACAAGATAGCCCTCTTGGGTAGGCTTAAAACGGAGCAGCCCCAGGAGCCGGTCCAGTTCCCTGAGGTATCGCTGCGATGCCCGTAAAACGGTCTCGCAGGGCGGCCAGGAACGGTCTGTGCGCAGCTGTTCCATGATTGTCCTGTTCGGAGCCTGTAGCAGCTTCAAGGCGTAATTAAGAATATCCCGTTCTATAAGCTCATCGCTCATCCATGCCTGAATACAGTCCTGATAGGCTTCTGGTGAGCACGTTTTAAGGGAGCTAATAGCAGCCCTGCTTTTCTGTTCCAGGTTGGGGCCGGTGAGGGGCCCAGCAATACCAAGTTCTGCTTCTGAAAAGAGTGATGGACCGGATGTTTCATCCCATCCTTCAGGTTTGCAGCGCCGGACCCGTTCGGGAACATTTCCCGAGTCCAATACATCCTGAAGGAGGGCAAAAAAGCCCTCGAGAGTTCCGTTGTAAAACACTTCCTGAGCCGACATTTTCATATCTCCCATACCACCGGTATTTTTCTGTTCAACACATACTTTGAAAGCCTCTTAGAAATCGAAAAGGGGAAGCTGCAATCCCGCTCCATCAGAATCGGAGAGAATGCGTCTAATATAGGCTGTGTCCTTTTCCCCATCCGATGCAAAACCCGGGAGACTAATAAAATAGCGGGCCCGTTTTAACGTAACCCCAAGCCGTTGGAGCATTTCTGCCGTCAGCTTCTTGCTGCGCCGCTGTTCCAGGATACGCCGGGCAGACCTGACCCCGATGCCCGGCACCCGCAGGAGCACTTCGTAATCCGCCTGCTGCACGTTTACGGGAAACAGGTCCCGATGGTTCAGGGCCCAGGCTGTCTTAGGGTCCAGGTGGGGATCCAGGTATGGCTGGGCAGCAGTAAGGATCTCTTCGGCCCGGAACTTGTAAAACCGGAGGAGCCAGTCCGCCTGGTACAGCCGGTGTTCCCGCACCAGGGGTGGCCCCGGTATGTTTGGCAGCCGGGGGTCGAGCAAGCCGCCCCGGCCCGGTTGTCCCACCGGAATAAAGGCTGAATAGTAGACCCGCCGCAGGCCGAACCGCCGGTAGAGGGCGCTGGAAAGGCTTAATATCTGGTGATCATCTTCCGGACTGGCTCCGACGATAAGTTGGGTGCTTTGTCCTGCGGGTGCGAAAAAGGGTTTCTCTGCATTGTTTTTTCTTCCTTCCCGAGCCTCCTGTTCAAGGTTGTTCACTTCTTCCATGGCCCCCATAATGAGCTTGCCGCTCTTTTGGGGCGCCAGGTACTGGAGACTCTTATCGGTCGGTAGCTCGATGTTGGCGCTGAGCCGGTCTGCCCAGCGACCCGCCTCGGCTATCTGTTTAGGGCTTGTTCCGGGGATTATTTTAAGGTGTATATAACCGCCAAAACCCCCTTCTGTTCTAAGCCGGCGGGCCACCTCGATGAGTTTTTCCATGACAATATCGCTGTCTGAAAAAATACCGCTCGAAAGGAAGAGCCCTTCTATATAGTTCCGTTTATAGAATTCTAGGGTAAGTTTTACCAGTTCTTCGGCGGTAAAACTGGTCCTTTGTATATCCGCCGAAGAGCGGTTTACACAATAGGCGCAATCGAACCGGCACACATTAGAATAGAGTACCTTAAGGAGGGAAACACAGCGGCCATCCTCGGTCCAGCTATGGCAGACCCCTGCTGGTGCGGTGGCCCCAATGAGCGGTATCGAACCGGTCTTGGTTTTAAGCCCCTGTTTGCCGGATCCGCTTTCCAGAACCGGTCCATGGTCGCTGCCAGAGGTCGCACAGGATGCGTCATACTTTGCCCCGCCTGCAAGGAGTCTTAATTTTTCTGCCAGTTCCATAAAAATACTATACACCTGTACAGTGGATATGACAAGTGTGGGTTTATCAATTTTCTTGAATTTGCTTATGATAATTATTACTATAAAAGTAATATAAGGAGGTGATTATGGCCCACATTACATTTAAAGGTAGTCCCATTTCCACCCTGGGTAGTCTTCCTGCGGTAGGTTCCAAAGCTCCGGATTTTCGTCTTGTTGATGCAGGCCTTGCGGACCGCCGGCTTGCCGACTATGGCCAGAAAATAAAGATTCTGAACATTGTGCCCAGCCTCGATACCTCAGTCTGCGCCCTTTCGGCTAAAAAGTTCGATGCCGAAGTGGCAAAGCTCGCCAATGTGGTGGTTCTTAACATATCCTGTGACCTCCCCTTTGCAGCAAGCCGGTTCTGCAAAACCGAGGGGGTGAACAATGTGGTGACCCTTTCCCAGATGCGGGACCGTTCTTTTGGTAAAGATTATGGGGTAGATATACTGGACGGGCCCCTGGCTGGCCTCCTGAGCCGGGCTGTGGTTGTTCTGGATGGATCTAATACGGTACGGTACACTGAGCAGGTTCCTGAGATTGCCCAGGAACCGGATTATACGAAGGCCCTGGCCGCAGCCAAGGCTCTCTTGTAAGGCGCCCGTGCAATGTAATGTCCCCAGCCTGAGACCTGCAATTTGCTCAGGCTGGCATAGGCGTTACTTTTTAGCCGCTTCAAAGAGCATGGTAGCCTGGTCGCGGACTTGGCTGATGGCTTGCTCGTACCGTTCCTTTAAGGCGTTCATATTCTGATTGTAAAAGTTAACAAATTCCGGGTCCTGGAATGGATCGAGCTGGACCGCCCTTCCCAGCCGCCGGGCTAGCTCTTCTTCTTTCTGGCGCAGTTTTGGTGCATACTGGCGCCGTATTGCCTGATCGAACTGTTCCACCTCTCCCAGATACCGCTGAAAGGCTTGTACAAGCTGTCCAAAAAGCTGGCCGAAACGGCGATCATTCACAAGAAACTGGATACCTTTGCCGACCGCTTCCTGTTTAGCCACATCTTCCTGTGTTGCCGGGAGTCGTATCTGAGACACGAGAATTTCGAACATACCCTGCCTCAGGGCTTCCTGCTTATCCTTTGGATACTTTTTTAAACCCTCTTCCAAACTTTTCTCCGAGGGGTTTTCTAAAAATGCGCTGGCGAGCCTTTTGCCCTCCCGCTTAAGTTCATAGAGTTCAATGCTTTCCT
>JAIWNU010000001.1 GCA_020216655.1 Treponema sp.
ACCACAATGAATCCTGAAACCTGGGGGTGGAAGGGTATATTTCACGGCTTCTGGCAATCCGCATGCCACGAAGATGGCAGAAAATACATTCCCGGCCGCGTAATCCGGCGGGAATATCATCAATATGATGTGGTCATACCCCACTATATTGATGAAAATCCGATGCTCGCGTCTGCTTGTACGGCGGGTCTGTACCGCAACATACGGGTAAGCGGCGCTTTTGCATTCCGGACCACAGGAGGCGCTGATTACCCCGTCACCGGCGACTGGGTGCTCCTTGATACGGAAGAAGACAGCCTGCGGATTCACCGGGTTCTAGAACGGCAAACTTCCTTAAGCCGGGGCGCGGCGGGGGATAAAACGGAAGAACAGGTGCTGGCGGCTAACATCGATACGCTGCTTCTCGTGTTTGCCCTGGACGGGGGCCGGAATTTTCTCCGCACCTTTCTTGAGCGGGCCCTAGTGGTTGCCCGCAGCGCAGGCTGCGGGGTTTGCATAGTCCTTAATAAGGCGGACCTAGCGGATGCTGAAACGCGCCGGAACGCTTTAGCTACCGCTGCTCTGGCCGCTCCGGGAAGCCCCGTAGTGGCGGTCAGTGCGAAAACTGGAGAGGGTTTAGAGGAACTGAGCCGTTACTTCTCTGCCGGAGAAACCCTGGGTGTGCTTGGTAAAAGCGGGGTAGGGAAGTCTGCCCTGATCGGGGCCCTAAATGGTGTTAAGGGCGCCCCTCTGGCGGCCACAACTTTGCCGGGCGCCCCATTGCCGGACACAACTTTGCCGGGCGCCAGCGCATCCATCTCGTCATTTGAAGAACTCCCCTGGGACGCCCTGGACGCCCCGAAGTCCCTGGAGGCCCAGAATACCCCGGACGCCCCGCAGACCCTAGAGGCTCCGGAGGCACCGGACGCCCACCTGGGCGGCCCCGGCGCCTTGGCCGAAGAAGCCACACCCCGGGAAGGGGCTGTCCGGGAATCGGACCGCAAAGGACGGCATACTACTACTTCAAGCAGGCTCTACCGGCTTGAGTCAGGACTTCTCATTATTGACAGCCCCGGAATCCGGGAACTCAAGCTCTGGGCCGATGGGGATGATCTGGCAGCGAGCTTTTCCGATATTGCAGGACTAGCGGACCAATGCCGTTTCTCCGACTGCAGCCACGAGGGCGAGCCGGGCTGCGCGGTCCAGGCTGCCCTGGCTTCTGGTGAGTTAGATGAGGGCCGTTACCGCTCCTACCTGCAGCTTAAGCGGGAACAGGCCTGGCTGGACCGCCGGCTCGATGACCAGGCCCTGCGGGCGGAAAAGGCCCGCTGGAAGCAGATTGCCAAATTCCAGAAGAGCCTGCAGAAAAGCCGGCGTTAGTTTTGGGGAGTGGCGGGTAGCGGGTATTGAGCCGGGTCGGGGCTTGGCCTTCGGGCTCCCTTAGCCAGGCCGGGGCTGGGCCTGGCGGACGAGTTTTGGTCGCGGCTTGGGCCAAAACCGGCTGTCCGCTTGCGTGCCCGCCGCCAGCCCTTACGGCCAGCCAGCGCCCTAAAAGCCGCTGCAATTGCATTCTCCATCAATCTGTACGAGACTCTTAACGAATAAGGAGCATCGTACTGATGGAAAGCTTGTACAGGATTTTAAAAACCAACATTCCGGAGCCAGGCCCGGAAACAGACCCGCAACCCAGTTTAATAACAGACCCGCAGCCTGACGTGGTCGCAAGCCCGCAGCCTGGCGCGGCAGCAGGGTATGCCGCGGGGCTCTTCCTCCTCCCCGGGGCTACCGGCACCGGCAAATCCCATGGGGTGTGCCAATACATCGCGCGGCATGCCGGGGAATGGAAACAAGCGGGGTTAAAAATTTATTTTACCACCCGCATGCTCAAGAATATCCCCGATAATCACTCATCATCGAACAAAATAAATCAAGACGAAGAGGATCTGGACTTTTTTTCTACCACCACCCTGCGCCGGGCCTATGAAGCGGCGGGCCGGAAAAAGGATTACGAAAAAGAAGTCCTGGTGCTCCGGGGCATGCACACCCATCTTACAGAGTCCTGGGAGAAACTCAGTCCAGAAATCGACTCTGGGGTAGCTGCAATTGCAGAAGATGCCAAAGAACCAGAACTGGTACCGATCTATGAACAGTACAAGCGGGAAGTAGAGTTTTTTATCAAATATGGGAAGGACGACAAAAACGACGAAGCCGCGAGTTTCTATGCCGCCCAGCGCCGCTTTCTTGCGGCCCTGCACCGGATCCTGGAACAAACAGTTCCCGAGAAAGAGAACCGCACCCGTGAAGAAATAATAAAGGAAAGAGAACAGCTTCTGTTCAAGAAAAATTCCCCCTGGGCCTGGATCCCTGAGCTCTGGCCCGATCACCGGGTATCCCGCTCTACGGTGATACTCCTTTCCCTCCGTAAATTTTCACTCCCCCTCATTTCGGTCCTGGAACGAAACGGGCCGGTAAAGGACAGCCTCAGCGAAGGGTCCCTCGTGTTTATCGACGAATTCGATGATGCAAAAACGGCGTTTCTGGACTTTGTTATAGAAGAATCCTTACAGCACAAAGTGGACCTTATGGAGCTGGCCCGAACCGTAGGTGCTTCGATACTGCAAAATACCTTTATTCCTCCCTTTCTTTTGACCCATGCGTCGGGAAACAAAGAAAAAACAGAACAATGGATAAAAGAGAAAAATGAACAGTTTGATAAACTCAGAAAGCAATATAGTGATATAGCAGCTCGCTATCATTTAGCGGCGAATCCCAAGCTTCGCCATACGGGGCAAAGCCAGTCCGTCTTTTTATGCCGATCCTGGCAGCCCTTTATCTGGAGCGGCAAAGGAACGGAAAAAGTAATTAACTATTCCCCGGAAGATCAGCTTAACTGGATAGAGGATGCAAAAACGAAGCAGCAGAGTGAGGACCAAAAGGTTGATGAACAAAAAGATGATGTAGAAAATGCCCGTGGGGAGCCAAGCCTCCAAAAATTTGTGCAGGACCTCCTCTGGTTCATCAATCATTTCCTGCAGCTTTGTAATGATATTGTGCTCAATAAAAAATACTATCTTGCCCATGTCCGGCAAAAAGCCGGAGAGAACAATTTGATAAACTGGAGCCTCGAGGATTACATCTCCAGCGTGGTGCGCCATTTTGTACCCGAAAACGCCACCATCGGCGAGTACCTCCAGTATCAGCTTGCGAGCCTGCAGTACGCAGCTCCCCACTGGAAAATCCATCCCGGCTGGTTCGACGGGGATTCCTTTTATACCAACGGCTTTACCGAGTTCTTTCTGGAAGACTCCCCCCGAAACGAAGCCCGGACCGCAATTAACATGATAAGCCTGAGCGCCACCCCGGAACTCTGGCTGAGTAACCTGGCCAGGCGGGCCTTTGTCGTGGGCCTTTCTGCCACAGCCTATGTGGACCAGCCCCTTACCAACTTTGATCTGGGCTACCTGCGGAGGACCCTGGGGGCACAATTTAAAACCATCTCAGAATCTGATATGCGCCTGCTGCAGAATCTCTATGATTCAGCCACGAAGGGATACGACAACATAACATTCCTGCCAGAGAAGCCCGCCCTGGAATACTACGAAGAGACAACACAGGAACAAACCATCGAACGGTGGGCCCGCTGGCTGCACAGGGATAAAAATATGGCAGTATCAGTGAGGAATGAGATTGGCTTGGCCAGCGATAAAATCAATAAAAACGACATACCATTTGTAATCCGCCGCTATGATATGGTCTTTCAAGCCATGACCTATTTTGCCAGGACTGCGAGTAATCGGATCATGTATTGTGTAAATCCAAATCTGTTCGGCGAGGATAGGTTTTATTCGTCTAAGCCTTTAGAAATATTCAAAGATGGCTTACCGGCCGCGTCTAGCACATATAGCCCCCAGGGAAGCGGCGGATGGAACCTGATCTGCATGGATTCAAAAAATTATGAACTACTACAGAAAGAGATAAAAGAAGGTTTGGCAAAAGGGGAGCGGTATTTTGTGGTCACGAGCTTTCCTACCATTGGCCGGGGGGTAAATCTGCAATACCGGTTGGACCCAGAACAGCCTGCAGCCCCAGCCCTAGCACCGGACATTGTGGCAGTGCATGAACACCCCCGGAACGATGAAACCGAAGTCGACGCGGATGGAATCTGCATCGCCAAACCCACCAATATAGTAGTCTCCAATGCCGGTGCCTTTTGGTCAGAGAAAAACACCTTTCAGCGCCTCGTGCAACTCCATTACCTTGCAGCGGCAGGTTACATTACCCATCAGAAACTCAAAGAGTATATCATCAGAACCGTATCAGGGGTGCCCTTCTCGCTGGAAGATAGCAGCGCAAAGGATGCAATCAATCTTGCGGTCGCATCGACCGTGCTCCAGACCTTGGGAAGGATTACTCGGACCGGGAAACGGATGCGCCAGGTGCATATACTCTGCGACCCGGAAATTCCCGGCCTGCTTGCGCAAACCTATCTCCCTCAGGAAGTTATTAAAACAAAAGAGTATCTCCACATGTGCGACCATAAAGAAAACACCGATCGGTCCTATGACAAGGAAGCCCGCTTCATCGAAGCCGAAACCCTGTCCCTACAGGGGATAATTAAAAATCTGATCGCCAATTTTGATAAAGAACAAAACCGGAAAGACTGGCAAAATCTCAGGCGCTATTTATTAGCCCACCCCACATTCAATCACATGAATGAAGCGGAATTTAAGCGCTGCTATTGCGAAATCCCCGGCGGCAAAAACCGCTACTATTTTGAAACGAATGGCGATTTTGCAAGCTGCCGTGTTGCTTTTGAGCAAAGCCCAGGGACCACCTGGGCTGAGGTGTCAGAAGAGAGTTCAGGGCTCCCCAGATTGATGAACATAGCCGGCGTCCAGGACTTTTTAACGAACAAAGGGTATGCCACATCCTGGGCTCCTGGGGCAGTATTTATGAATCCCGTGGCCTTTACGAATATCTACCGGGGGGCTCTGGGAGAGGCGGCGGCGGAGTTCTTCTTTAGTAAGATCTTTGGGATTAGATTGCAGGAAGTTGAAGCAGAACATTTTGAGTCTTTTGATTTTAAGTTTATCAATGCTCAAAACCAGGTGTGGTATGTGGACGCAAAGTTCTGGAAAATAGGCCCCCAGCTTCCTGATGAGGAAGAGCAGCAGCGAATTGCGGAGAAATTACACCGCTGCGGCGGAACGCGGGCAATCGTTATCAATTTTTATCCCGCCGAAACAGAACCTGAACGTTGCCTGCTTCCTTCACTACCCGAACTCGTTATTATTCCCGCCGCCTTTGTCGGCGATAAACCGTGGCAGGCGGCAGTCGATGCAATCAAAGGGGTACTGTGATGATAGAAACTAACAAACTAATCTACACCTATAACGCAGAAGCAATTAACCGGGATTATCAGCTCATCAAGCTAAACTCAAAAGAATATGGGCCAGATGAGAAGCCAAAATTTATTGGCTATGTGGATTTTTATGAGGCCCTTGAAAACACCCCCGGTGTGGCCGCCCTGGTGGGAAAATGGAGATACTGGTATCTATTGGCCGATAGAAAGGTCGTTACCCCAGAGGAGGTTATTCGCACCCTTTCTCAGCACCGGGACTTACAGGCCATGGAAATAGTCCCCGCCCAGGTCGTACGTGAAGAGGAATTTGCATCAACCAAAAATAAGGAGACCTCGCTGTACGGATATTATGTGGTCCAGCTTTTGTTGGATCTCCTTGGTTATAGACATTTCGGCTTAAAAGAATACCAGTTTTCCAATATCACCTCTGAACTGCTCCTTGTCCCAAAGGATACTCCCGCAAAAAGCATACTCGATGTCTGGTGGATACGGCTGAAAAAGCCGCAGAGTCTTGTCATATCTAAAACACGTTTAAGCCGGGTAAAAGACAGGAAATACATCTTAAACAGCACTAATCCCCTTTTTACGATTAACACCGCCACAAGGACCCTTAAAAGCATCAGCCGAAGCAGCGCCCTCACGTTGGATAAAAATAAACCCCTGTACGAATGGCGCAATCCTTTTGATTCCCGGCCGGTGGTTCCCTTTGCCGATCTGGAAGACCCCCTGTCGGATCAAACCAGAATCGGTATTTTTGCCGATGTGTTTTCCCTCATCGAAGGAGAACTAGCTCCCTATGTGAGTGTAAGCCGGGACCCCCTTGGCTCCTGGCAGATGGTCCATGGTCTCCAGGTGTTAAAAAAGACAGCCCCAGGCAGGGCGGACAGCGAAAAGGACTACGAAGGCCGGGCTAGAGAACTTATCGGTTCGGTTACTCTTACATCGGAGCCAAAAAACGAAAACGCCGAAGAGCAGCTTGCGGCGCTCATGTCTGCAAAGGGGATCCGGGTAACAAAAAAAGCCAAGCTCGGTCTTGCAATTGTGCCTTCCAAAGAAAGCCTTGCCGAAGATGATGAGGATCCCTATGTCAGGGAACGGGGGGTGCAGCATATTACGTTTGATTCCCTGGGAAATGGAAATGAAGAAAAGGATTCGAGGGAACTAGATTCTATCATCACTAAAATACTGTTTGAATTGGCGGTCAAGCAGGATTGTATGACCAACACGCTCCGTTTTGGCAAAGAACTTGCCCTTTCGGAACCCTATCGCCTGGGGTTCTTTGTACAGAAAGCCAGAAAGAACCGCACGCAAAAGAGCATCCCCGAACTGCTTCATATCCCGGTGCTCGATGTGTTCCCCGATGGGTCTATTAAATTCCAAACCCTGCATCACGAGGCGAGCCTCTTAATCCAGCAGCCCGATTTTGACCGCTATGCCCATGCTTTTACCCAGGCCATCGATGAGAAATTCATGGAAGAGGCTGGATATGCTTACTATCAACTGATTGGTTTTGTAGAAAATGCGAGAAAAGAAATTACCCTGCTCGCCCAGACCGATTATTGCTCTCTTATGAATATGGACATCCTGCGAAGCAGGGGCGAACAGCTTGCAAAGCCGCTGCCCGAAGTCTGGACAACCTTCGCGGGTATAGGTAAAAAGTTGGCGGACCTTAAAAATGCAGCCTCTGAGAGCGGTGCGCCCCATCAGGCTGATAAGCACCACCGGACTGACGCGTCCCACCGTGAAGCGGAAATCGCCTTTTTTACGCTGGACCATGAAAAAGCCTGCGCCGCTTTGGCTGAACTTGAGTCTGCAAAGACTGAAAAAACTAAATCCTTGCCTGAAAAACTTAAATCCTGGATTGCCGCTTTCCGTCAGGATCCCCGTGCCCCGCTTGATAAGGACACCCTCCGGACCTTGCTTAATGCGCAATTCGGCGCCGCATCCCAGGCACGGGACTTTGTTGCTGAAGCCCTCGAACGGGAAGGGGTACTCCTTAACCTACCCCGCTCCCAGGAGGCAAAGCAAAAGGAGCTTTCGTTTAAGTCGGGGCTTCAGGTGTGTCCGGTTACCATAAAGAGCAAGAGTGCCCGCTATTATTTTACCGGCTTTCCTGTAGGAGCGGCCCTTAAAACCATAATACCCCGCGCCTCGGTGATCCGCGTTGCCATACCTGCGGGGGACCATGAACCGTTTTTTGAAGAGCTGGCCCCGACCTTTCTTCCCTGGATTCGGGTCGATGAAGGGACCGTGCTCCCCGGAGCCTTTAAGTACCTCCGGGAATATGCCCTCATGGAGGGGGTGGCCCTGAGGGATTCCCTTGCCGATTAGGAGCTAATAAGTATGAACAACGAACGACTATACCGGATGTCCTTTAGCCAAGTGTATCCTCTGTATGTTGCCAAGGCGGAACGCAAGGGGCGCACCAAAGAGGAAGTAGATCAGATTATTTTTTGGCTCACCGGTTATGATGCGGAGGGGCTTGCCGCTCAGATACGGAAATCAGTAGATCTAGAAACTTTTTTTGCCGAAGCTCCCCAGTATAATCCCAACGCGGACACTGTTACCGGAGTTATCTGCGGCGTTCGTGTAGAAACTATTGAAGACCCCCTTGTGCGCAAGGTGCGTATTTTGGAAAAGCTTATCGATGAACTTGCTCGGGGAAAAAAGCTAGAAAAGGTTCTGAAGCTCTAGGCCGGTTTCAAAATTCTGCCGCTGTTATTTTTTGCAATAAAAAATGATACCCATATACTATAAGGTATGATGAGTCCAAAAGGGTCCCTGATTTGTATAAACCTTTTTCTCTGGACCGGCATACTGCTCTTCGGAGCGGAGGACCCATTAAAGGTCTTAATTCTCCATTCCTACCAGACCGATTACCCCTGGACGGGGGCAATACAAAGAAGGATAGAAACCGTACTGAGTGAAGGAAGTTCTATCAATGTAATCATTAAGACTGAACACTTGGATACTAAGCGCCTCTGGACTGAAGCAAGAAAGACCCTGTTTGTACGCTACCTGGAAGAGCAATACAAGGCTTATAAGTTCGATGCTGTCATCGTGAGCGACAACGATGCCTATAATTTTATGATCCAATATGGAGACACTCTCTTCGGCCAGATTCCGTGGGTTTTTTGCGGAGTAAACGATCCAGACCTTACTGTGCTTAACCAATACAGATCCCGCGTAACAGGGGTTATAGAATATGTAAATTATGAAAAAACTTTACACTTAATACAAAGCCTTTTGCCTGATCTACAAACCTTATTTGTGCTTGCGGACGAAACCACAACCGGGATATTGAACAAAGCCGAATTTAAATCCCAAATGGCAGCCATGGGACAACCAGTGCCCTATGAAATACTCGCCCCTGCAAGCTTTCAAGAAATTCTTAATCAAGTATGCCGCCTCCCAGAACATACTGCAATCCTCCTGCTTGCCTATTCTCAGGATAGCAATGGAACCTATATCCCCTATAAAAAGGTTGTTCGTTCTGTAAGCGCAGCTGCCTCCGTTCCGGTTTTCGGTGTTTGGGACTTTAACATGGGGCAGGGTATACTCGGCGGAGCCATCACTTCGGGTTTTGAACAGGGCAAGCAGGCAGCGGGCATGCTTATAAGGATACTGGAGGGCACGGAACCGCAGAATATTCCTTTACTACATCTAAAAGATACGCCTCTTATGATAGACTGGCAGCAATTACAGCGCTGGAGTATACCGAAAAACAGGCTGCCCAATGGGACCGTTATTTTGAACAAAGCGCCCAACATCATTGCAGAAAATCCACACATTGGAATTATCATCGTATTTCTCTCATTTATAATTGTTATACTTGGTGTATTTATAATTCTATTAAAAAGAGCCCAGAGTACTTTAAGAGCATCCCAGATCAAACTGAAACAAGAACTCCAGGAAAAGGAAATGCTCCTTCGGGAGGTACACCACAGGGTTAAGAATAACCTTCAAATAGTGGCAAGCCTGCTTCATTTGCAGCAAAGCTATACGACTAATCCCGAAACCCAGTCGGTATTGCTGGATACCGAGAACCGGATCCGTAGCATGGAACTGGTTCACGAAGAGTCCTATGAACAGGAGAGTTTTGAAAAAGTCGATCTGGTACAATATCTTTGTTCTCTAGGCAGTTATTTAAGTTCCATTTCATCAAACGAATTCACCTGTACTTTTGAGTGTTCTGGTCATGAGAATTGCGAATCCATATATGTGCCGCTCGAATGGGTAATCCCTTTTGGCCTCCTCATGAACGAACTGATCACCAACTCAATTAAGTATGCCCATGGAGAACAGGAGTTATGCGGTATTTATGGCTATATTGAGCGGATTGATGAGCATGTGGTGCGCTTAACCTACTGGGATTCAGGTCCGGGGATACCAAAGGAGTATTCCTTTGATAAACCGGAAACCCTAGGATTCCAGTTGATGAATGTCCTTGCCCAGCAGTGCAATGTCCGGCTTCTCCGGGACGAAAAGAACCTCAGTAAAATTTATATCCTCATTACAATCGATCAAATTACAAAAGCCGGTAACATTTGAAAATTACGTCTCCCTGCATTTTTTTCTTGACAAGCTGGAAAAGTATGCTATTCTATGTTTAACCGGTTAAATAAACCGGTTAAAAAGCTATTCCAGGAGGAATTTTTA
>JAIWNU010000002.1 GCA_020216655.1 Treponema sp.
TGAAAAAGACGTTAATGGTAGTCGCTGCTCTGCTGACTGCCGCAGCAGTATTTGCAAGCGGAACCAGCGAAGGCCAGGCTCAGGCTGCAAAGGGCGGCAAGCTCACCCTGATGCAGAATAAGCCCGAAATCGATGCCCAGCTTAAAGCATACGCAAAACTCTGGGGCGACAAAAACGGCGTAACCGTTACTATCAAATCCATCGGCGGTACCTCCGGCGGTATGGGTCCCCAACTCAAGGCTGACTATGCTGCCGGCGATATGCCCGACATCTTCGCCTTTGACGGACTTGAGTCCTACAAGGAATGGGAAGGCTCGATTCTGGACCTTTCCAATGAACCCTGGGTATCCAAGACTTCCGTAGCCTTTAAATACAACGGTAAAGTCTATGGCTTCCCCGTCGCAGTAGAAGGCTGGGGTATGGCCTACAATGCGGACATGCTGGCTAAGGCTGGTATCGATCCCAAAACCCTGGTTAACCTGGATGGTTACCGGAAAGCCTTTGCCAAGCTCGATTCCATGAAAAAAGAACTGGGAATTAACTCCGTTGTTTCCATGGCTGCCGCAGTTGAAATGGGCTGGGTCACTGCTCACCACAACTTTAACAGCCTCCTTTCCAACGGACTCCCCTATGGTGATCTCTCTGTAGTCAATGCTCTCCTTAAGGGCGATGTTGATATGCAGCGGCTCAAGGAATACGCCGACTGGGTAGAACTCCTCTTTAAGTATGCCGACAAAACGGTCCTCCTCACCGGAAACTACGATGCTCAGGTTGGCGCCTTTGCTACCGGTAAGGCTGCGTTCCTCCATCAGGGCAACTGGACCGATCCCAACATGAAGTCCGCCAATGCAACCTTCAAAATGGCTTTTGCTCCCCATGGTTCTATGGAAAAAGCTACCGATGGTATCTTCGTTGCTGCTCCTTCCTTCTATGCAATCAACAAGGACTCCAAGAATCTGGCTATGGCCAAGAAATTCCTCATCGACCTAGTAAATACTCCCGAAGGCCAGAACTACATGGTTAAAGAAGCGGGCATGATCCCCGCCTTCTCCGGCATCAACCTGAATCCCGATGGACAGCTTTCCAAGTCCGTACAGCAGTGGTCCGCCGCTGGCAAGGTTTATTCCTGGAACCAGTACTACTTCTCCGGCGATTTCCGGGATAAGGTGCTGACCCCGATCTACAACCAGTTTGCCGCTGGCCAGATCACCAAACAGCAGTTCATTGACCTTATGGCCAAGGCGTTCAAGGATAACGCAAAAAAATAAATCCTTATGGACAGGCCTCGGCTCAGGCAAATAGATCATAGAGCCGCGGGTTGAGGCATGATCCGGATGGCTACAGGGATGCTCCTGTAGCCATTCTTATTTATTTGTCTAGTCTGGGGGACAAGATGACGAAAAAAAGCGAAGCAAACCTGGTATTCTGGCTCTTTCTTGCGCCTGTCCTGTTTGCCTTTCTTATGGTAATGGTTATTCCCTTTTTTATGGGGTCCTTTTACGCCTTTACCAACTGGTCAAGTTCTGCAAAACTTGACGGCGGATTCCGTATCGTGGGTTTTGAGAATTTTATAAAAAGTTTTCAGGATCCGTCTTTTCTATATGCCTTTGGCATAACCTTTGTATATACCATTTTGAACATGCTGTTCATCAATTTGATTGCTTTCTCTTTGGCCCTGCTTGTCACGAGTGAGCTGCGCTTTAAACACCTGTACCGGGTTGGCTTTTTTGTACCGAATCTTATCGGCGGTCTCATTCTTGGTTATATCTGGCAGTTTATATTTAATAATGCGATTCCTTCGCTGGGGTCTCTGATTCCTTCGCTCAAATTTCTTGCGGATCCCAATAATCTCATGCTCGGAAAAAATACATCTGCCCTCATTGCCATGGTTATTGTGGGTACCTGGCAATACGCAGGGTACATTATGATGATATATATCGCGGCTATCGAAAACGTACCCCAGGAACTGCACGAGGCTGCAAAGATTGATGGTGCCACGCCATGGATTAGGCTCAAGGCGATCACCATTCCTATGGCGGCCCAGGCCTTCACGGTGACCATGTTCCTCACTTTGGTTAACTCTTTTAAACAATTTGATGTGAATGTTTCGCTTACCTCTGGCGGCCCTTCTACCATGTTGTTCGGGAAACCTATCCTGGGTACTGAACTTATCGCCCTTAATATTTACAATACGGCCTTTATTTCTAACAACCTCGCCCAGGGCCAGGCCCGGGCCGTGGTGTTCTTCCTGGTGCTGGCAATCATTTCGGTTATCCAGGTGTATGTGAATAAAAAGAAGGAAATTGAATTATGAACAACCGAAAAATTGGAATATTTATTGCCGAACTGGTAACGGCGGTTGCCTTTATACTATTCATGTTTCCCTTTTATCTCGTAGTTATCAACTCGGCCAAGACCGCCTTTGAGGTAACCCAGTATCCCCTTGCATGGCCGAGCCGCTGGGGGAATCTTATCGACAATATCGTAAAAATATGGACCAGCGAAGCAGTGCGCTACCCAAGTTCTCTGGTGGCTTCTGCAATTGTTACTGCCCTGTCGTTAGTGCTCATTAATCTGCTTTCTGCCCAGGCTGGCTGGGTCCTGGTTCGTACCAAAAATATCGTCAGTAACATTATCTTTTTTATCTTTGTGGCAGCCATGGTTATTCCCTTCCAGATTGTTATGTTCCCGCTTTTAAGCTGGTTCAGAATGACAACGGTGGCGACGGGTATTCCGCTTTTGCGGACCTATCAGGGCATTGTGCTTGCCTATATTGGGTTCGGGGCGTCCCTTTCTATCTTTATGTTCCATGGGTTTATTAAAAGTATTCCATTGGAACTCGAAGAAGCGGCAACCATTGACGGGTGCCACCGGGCTCAGATTTTTTATGAAATTATTTTCCCGATTTTAACCCCCATTCAGGCAACTGTGCTGGTGCTTAATGGTATCTGGATCTGGAACGACTACCTGTTGCCCCTTTTGGTTCTTGGCAAAGGGAACGCTATTATGACCCTGCCTTTGGCGGTCTCCAACTTCGCGGGCGCCTTTGTAAAACAATGGGATCTGATACTTACTGCAATATTGCTTGCCATGATTCCGGTCATTGTTTTCTTCCTTTTTGCCCAGAAGTACATAGTCAAAGGAATGGTTGCGGGTTCTATAAAATAGCGGAGACAGGAAGTTTAAAATGGAAAAATTATGGAAGGCCCTCTTTCTCCAGTGCCAGGAGCGGTGGGCCAGCCGTGGTTTAACAAGCCAGGCTGGCTGGACTGAATTTAACGAACGGCTGGAAAAGGAATTTCAACGTTTTGCTGAACTATTGTGGCGCCTCTATGGGTCCCGGCCAGATTTTGCCTATCAAGTAGAGACCATTATTGCAAATCTGTTCTCCGCCTATCAAAGCAGGAGCGACTATCTTAAAGAAAGGGACCGCCAATTTCCCCCAGAATCGGGCTGGTTCCTTTCACAGGAACAGGTCGGAGCGGTGGCCTATGTGGACCGCTTTGCGGGCACCTTTGCTGGACTTCGGAAACGGCTCTCCTACTTGAAGGAACTGGGCGTTACCTACCTGCACCTTATGCCTTTTTTTCGGGCTCCCCAGCCTGAGAATGACGGGGGCTATGCAGTATCGAGTTACCGGGAGACCGATCCGAAGCTTGGTACCATGGAAGAGCTGTCCAAACTTGCCCGGGACTTTTCCGAACAGGGGATTGCCCTGGTTGCAGACTTTATCTTTAACCACACCTCGGACGAACACGAATGGGCTCAGAGGGCTAAAGCGGGGGATAAAAAATATCAGGACTTTTACTGGCTTTTTTCTGACTATGGCGAAGCCCAAAAATACCAGGCATATCTCCGGGACATTTTCCCCGAAGTCCGCCGTGGGTCCTTTACCTTTAACGAAGAGCTTCAGAAATGGGTGTGGACTACCTTTCATTCCTACCAGTGGGACCTTAATTACAGAAACCCTGAGGTTTTTAACGCCATGGTTCAGGAGATGCTCTTTCTCGCAAATGCGGGTATCTCCATCTTGAGGCTCGACGCCGTTGCCTTTACCTGGAAAAAGGAAGGCACCAATTGTGAAAACCTCGATGAGGCTCATGTGCTTATAAAGGCCTTTCAGGCGGCGAGCCGGCTTGCAGCACCTTCGCTTTTGTTTAAATCGGAAGCAATTGTACATCCCGATGATATAGAAAAATATATTGATTTACGGGAGTGCCAGATATCCTACAACCCGCTTCTTATGGCAGAACTGTGGGAAGCCTCGGCTACCAAAGAGGTCCGTCTCTTATCCCATTCGCTCAGGAAGCGGCACCATCTGCCCCAGGGCTGCACCTGGGTCAACTATGTACGCTGCCATGATGACATTGGCTGGACCTTTGCCGACGAAGACGCGGCGGAATTGGGTATTAAAGGCAAGGATCACCGAGATTTCTTAAATGCCTTTTATATGGGCGAATTTCCCGGTTCCTTTAGCAGGGGGGTGAGCTTTCAATATAATCCCAGCACCGGAGACCGCCGGATCTGCGGTACCGCCGCATCTCTTGCGGGCATAGAACAGGCGCTGGATGAAGGGACCGGTAAAGACCTGGACCGGGCCATACGGAGACTGGTGTTGCTCTACGGCATTGCCTTTGCCGCAGGGGGCATACCGCTCATCTATCTCGGCGACGAGGTTGCTGCGCTGAACCGCTACGAGTATGCGGAGGATCCCGCACAGGCAAAGGACAGCCGCTGGGTCCATCGGCCCCTGTGGTCGGATGAGGCTTTCAAAAAACGCCATGATCTTTCAACCGTAGAAGGCCGGGTCTTTACGGCCATGCAGCGGCTTGCTTCCCAGCGGAAGGCCTATCCCGTGTTTGGCATCCAGGGCATTTCGGTGGCCGATTCGGGTCATCCTTCGGTACTGGTGTTTCATAAACAGGCCCCGGGACAGCTTCTTACGGTTATCGGTAACTTTGCTGAAGAGCCGGTAATACTGAGTTCAGAACGGGTGAATAGCCTGCTTGGGGCTCGAAATGGCCAGGATCTTTTGTCAGAACGGCTTATCTTAGCCCAGGAAGCACTTGAACTTAAGGCCTGTGAACTGCTATGGATACTGAATCATGAATAAACAATCCAGGCGCATTACCATAAAGGATATTGCCGAAAAGGCGCAGGTGTCCAAAGCTACCGTATCCTTTGCATTCAATGCGCCTTGGAAAATTTCTGAAGAAACCCGGGCCCGGGTCATGCAGGTCGCGGAAGAGCTGGACTTTATTCCAGATCCTCTGGCAAGAACGCTGGCCACAAAACGGGTTGGCTCTATTGGGCTGCTTCTTCCGGATCCTATTCAGGAAGCCTTTAAGAACCCCTATATGTTCGAAGTACTCCAGGGTATCGGTACGGTCTGTCATGGAGAGGATCTCTCCCTCACCATATTGCCCCCCGTTAAGGGGCTCCTTTCCCATACGGTCCGTACCGCCTTGGTAGACGGCATAATCACTATCGGGATTGAGCCGGATAACGAAATACTATCGCTTATCAGAAAGCGGCAAATACCCTTTGTAACTGTGGACGGCGCAGGGCTTGTTGGTTCGGTGAATGTGGGTATCGATGATGAGGCTGCTGCTTTCGAGCTTATGTCCTATGTCCTAGAAATGGGACACCGGGATATCAGCATTATCAGTCTTAAAAACCTGCACCAGGTCTTAATTGATTCCCCCGACGGCATACGTTCCCGAATTATCGAGCTCCGGCTGCAGGGGGTGTACCGTGCCCTTTCAGAACGGGGAATCTCGAAACAATCGGGACAAATACGGGTGTATCCCGTGGATGCAAGCGTGGAATCCACCGTTGAAGTGGTGACTCCTCTTTTGTCCGAAGCAAATCGTCCCACGGCTATTGTATGCTTAAGCGATGTGGCAGCCCTTGGAGTCTATCAGGTCTGCCACGATCTTAATCTTTCTATTCCAAAGGATATATCCGTCGCTGGTTTTGACGGCATATTCTTCGGAAAGCTCCTTGAACCAGCCCTGACAACCTTGAGCCAGCCCGGCTATGAAAAAGGGCAGGCTGCCGCGTCTCTAGTTGTTAACCTTATGCGGGGGCTCCCTGGACAAGACCTGGTCTTACCGGTAGAACTCCAAATAGGTGCCTCGGTAGCCCCTGTATCGCTTGATTAAAGCTCCCATGTTGCCGATATCTGTAGTGAAATGACCCGAACACTCAAGGTTTTTGCTTTATACACCCTCATACTCTGCGTCTCTATTACTCCCCTTGTGAATGCCGCAGCGTACAGCGCAGAAGACCGCCCCTATTCACGGATCAGCGACGATGCCGCCCTCAGGCGCAGCCTTATAGAATCCTATTTCATCCTTCCGGTTTCACAGCTGCTTAAAAAGCAGTCAGCCCGATTTACCTTGGATACGGGAGAACTGGTAGAAGTCCGAATAGAAAAGGGCAGTTCCGATGTCCTTATTGTCCTTGCCCGCGAGCGGCAGGGGCTCTACCCCGGCTGGGTTCAGGGTTCCTGGATCCTTTACCGAAACTTGAATGACGGATCCCCTAAAAAAATCCGCCTCTATTTACGGTCCGATCCCTATGTGTATGTAGAATTCCGTCCCGCCGGAGCTAATAAGAGTGTTTTTGATGTGGTAGCCTACAGTGGTTATGTACTTTATTCCCGGCCGGTTCCTTTGGATTTTCAGGACCTTTATTCCTCTTCTGTAAACCAGGTACTTACCGCTTTGGGGCATGTCTTCCCAAGAGAGTATTTTGATGTGGATCCCCGGATGTACGGGGACCTGCGGTTTTTTATTTCCCGTCTCAAAGCTTCTGTTCCCGCCTTATCCTATGCGGATGATGGCGCTTTGGACGAACAGGGCCGGCCGGTTTATATAGCCAGCTTGATGAACCAAAAGCAGCCCTGGGGCTTAAATTGCTCTGGTTTTGCAAAATGGGTTGTCGATGGACTCCTACGGCCCATGACCGGAACCAGCCTCCCCATAGAGCCGCTCAAGACACCTATTGGCAACCGAGGTTCCAGTTTTACCGAACCGGTGGAAAGCAAACTGGATCCCTTTTTCGGCCTTGATTGGACACGAAATCTTGCCCTGGCTGCAAACCGGATACTGCGCTCTCCCAGTTATGCCTCCTTGGATGAAATAGACGTCGCCGATGTGCCGGTTTCTCAGCTTATCATTAAAAAGGATAATAAAAGCCAAATCATTTCTTTCCCTGCATATATGAAAAACGCAGGTTTTAACATAGAAGGGCTTCCTTCCATAATGTATAGCCTTGCGGTTCGTTATCCCTCATGGTTCTATCTTGTGTCTGTAAATACCGATAAAGCTGCGGTACTGAGACAGTATCCAACAAATGCACCGCTTTCCTTTAGTGGAGGAGCAGGGATACGCCGCCATTTTCATGTGGCAGTCCTTATCCCCTATTTTACCGAAGACGGGGTTTTTAAGGTCAGTGTCTTCGAGAGTGCAGCAGAGACGTCTTTCGATGCCTTTGTGCGCCGTTATCCAGGATATCAGGTTCATTTGGTCCGCATCCCCTTTCAAGGCACCTTCGGTCCTCCCGAAGCGGTCTACTAATTAGGGCTTTCTTAATTGTATCTCTTTGTAACTTTTTGGCGGGCGAGATATTGTTAATGTATATGAACGCATACGTTAGACATATAGTCGCTGTATTTGCAGCCCTTTTATTTCTGATTAACGGCAGCCTTTATGCACAAAATTCCGACAGGGATTTATTTCTGGACGCAGAAGCCCGGTTCCAGGGGGGCAACTATGTTCTTGCCCTTGAACAATATGAGGAACTGATCCGTAAATGGCCCCAGTCTCCCTATAATGCGGATGCCCGGTTTAGAAGGGCAGTGATCCTTTACCGGATGGGTAAGACCCAAGAAGCATATCTTGCCTTCGAAACCATTGAACGCCGTTACCGATCTACCAAATTCCTTGATTATATACCTTTCTGGAAAGCACTCATTGAATATGACAGGGGTGATTACCGCAAAGCTTTCCAGGGGCTGTCCGCTTTATCTAGTGATAAACTTGATGCATGGACAGGTCAGCAGGTCCTGCTCTACAAGGGAAAGGCAGCCCTCGCATTGGAAGATACTGACCAGGCTTTGCAGGCCTTCGAAGCCCTCTACCAGGAGTTGGCACGGGTTCCCTTACAAGCTGAAACTCAAGGAGCCGTTCTGGTATACCTTTCGGACCTCTACAGCCGACTTGGAAAACAAAAAGAGCAGAGTCAGCTCTGGGAGTCCCTTTCCAAAGAAGCGTTACGGCAGGAGATTCGGGAACCGCTCGCTCTTCGTGCAGCGGAAGCCTACCTGGCACTCCAGAATAATGATAAGGCCCTTCCCCTTCTGGAAAGTCTCAGCGCGTCATCCAACCGCGAGATTGCCGGCAAAGCGCTGCAGTATTTACTCAGCTACGAACAAAAAAGGGGAAATGATGCGGGGGTTGCTTCGGTCATCATTAAGGCAGAAAACCTCCTCCGAACCGATCCCCAAGCACTGGCTTCTTTCTGGACAAAAGTTGGATCGGCTACCTTTTACGAAGGAAAACTGGAATTAGCCCGCTCATACCTGCTGAGAGCTCAGGTTATATTGGGTACCCGTGATATAGATCAGGCTGTTCCCATATATCTGGCGGAAATAAGCTGGCGCCAAGGGGATGCTCAACAGGCCCTTAAAACACTGCTGGATGCGGAACCCCTCATCAAGGGCGACAAGGCTCTGCTTTTGAGCAGGCTCCAGTGGTATGCCCTGCAGAGAGAGGACTGGGATAACGCGGTACTGTACGGGCAAAAGGCGCTGGTGCAGGCGGAACGAGAAAAACGGGATGACATCGCAGCCATGGTACGGGCTTATATCGCCTATGGCTTGTACCGGAAAGGCCAGTTTACAGAAGCCCTGGAAACCCTCGGTACCGATACGGTTCCTCCAGGCCCCAAGGACCTGGCAAAACGGCTCCAGAGCAGGCTGCTGCAGAAAACGGGCCAATCCCTTGCATCCCTGGAAAGTTATAATGCGCTTTTACAGCAGGCCCCCAATAATGCTGAATTGGCCATTGAACGGATGAGCCTCCTCTTTGAAAAGGCCCAATATACTCAGGTTCTGGCAGCAGGCCAGGAAATCGAATCAAAAACTGATCTTTCAAAGCTGAGCGTGCCATACCGCTTTGGTTTCATGTATATGAAAGGGATCGCCATGGCGCAGACTGCAAGCGCCCCTGAGTCCTACCGGGCCGCTGCGGAGCTGCTTGCTCGGGCCAGTGAGCTTGCCCCAGCGGGCGAAAGCGCCCTGCCCTGGGCCCTCTATTATGGAGCCTGGTCTTTGTACCGTGCAGGGCGCTTTGCCGAAGCCTCTGCGCAGTTTAACTCCTTTGTAAGCCGCTTCCCGGCACATGGACAGACCTATACTGCAGCCTACCTGGGCGCCTGGAGTTATGCCCGGCTGGGGCAATACGCCAATGGGGCCAGGCTGGCCCAACAGGCAGCTGAATTAAACACTGCTCCCGACGCAGCGGCCCGAGCCCGGTACCTGGAAGGCCTGTTGCGGAGCCTGTCCGGAGACTGGTCTGGGGCTTTGAGAGCCATGGATCAGGCTGGAGCAGCCCATCCATCCTATGCCGCACGGGCAGCCTTTGAAAAGGGAAACATTTATTTCCGCATGGGTAATATTCGCGAAGCCGATGCAGCTTTTGCTCTAGTCCAGCGCAATTTTGGCCAGGATTCCCTGGCTGAAGAAGCGGCTTACCGCCGGGGCGAGCTTTATTACGGTGCCAAACAGTGGAAGGAAGCCTTGGATCGATTCACTGCCTACCGCAATACCTACCCCCGGGGTGCGAAGGTCGATGGGGCCCTGTATTTCAGTGGATCTATTCAGCAGGAACTAGACCAGCCGGATAGTGCCATACTGCTTTGGGAACGGCTTTTGCGGGAATATTCCGCCAGTTCCTTTAGGCTCCCTGCGATGATTGCCCTGGAAAAGGCCTAT
>JAIWNU010000003.1 GCA_020216655.1 Treponema sp.
TGGGCAAAACAGGACTGGGAAAGCGCCCTGCGGGTTGCAACAAATGCCATTGTTGAGTTCGGAGAGGCGGCAAAGTCCTCCGGTCTTGAAGAAGAAGTCGCTATGCTGCGTTACCTCATTGCCGGAATGAGTGAGAAGGCCGCCCGGCTTCAGGTCCAGCTTGTTAAACAACAGGGGGTGAGTACTCCTGGGGGCCGAAAAACAGCCCTCGATCTTGCTCGGTACTATATTCTTGAAACCTCTCAGCGGGAAGCCGGAACTGTACTGGCAGATCAAATAATTGCATACCGGGGAGAAGACCCCGGTGCCGCATCTGAGGCTTATTATCTTAAAGGCGAATATTTTGGCCTCCTTGAATCCTGGGATAAGGCTCTCGCTGCGTACTTAGAGGCGGTAGAACTTGCAGCAACCCTCAAGCCAGAACAGATACGAAGCGGGCAAATCCGGCAGGATTTAATCCCCGAGTCTCTCTTTAAAGCCGCCCGCAGTACCCAGAGGCTTGGCAGGACCGATGATGTCCGGAAGCTTGTTGCAACCCTTACCAAGCAGTATCCGGCCTCTCCCTGGACGCGTCAGGCAGAGCGGCTTTTGGAGGCTAATCGATGAAACGAATTATAGCTATATCTATCATTGCACTCTTTTTTAGTCCCCTCATGTTGCTGGCCCAGCAAACAGAACAGGGTTCGCTTACGCTGCCGGATGTAGCCGAAGACGTCAGGGCTGTGGAAAACACGCCGGTGGCAGTTCCTGTACCAGATTTGCTCCCCATCCCCATACCCGCAGCGGCTCCGCCGCTTCCCAAGGAACAGCCTATAACGATTCCCGAATCAGCCCTTTCCACCGCAGGCGCCCTTGATGCTCGTTCCCGGCAGCTATCCGATGATGCTTTTGGCAAAGCCATGGGGGAGGCCATGGTCGGTGCCTTTTTGTGGGACGGTGTTACCGCCCATCTTTCATTGTACAGGCCGGGAAGCGATCCTTCTTTCAGTATTATTTTTTCCCATGAAACCCAGGACGGTTTTGCCTTTCATGAGCCTGGCTCTGGGTTTTCTTTGCGAAAAACCTCTTTGCAGGGCAATTTCCGCGGAGGCAAGGACAATGCTCCGCGCTGGTCCATAAGCGCTGCCTTTGCTGACCAGTTCAACGGTTTACAGGGACAGAGTCAGGATTTTTCTGGTATTTCCCACCGGTATCTTTCCTTTATTCCGGCCCTTCGTTTTCCCCTGGGTGCCTTTACGGTATATTCTGAATTAGAAGGTTCCAGTGCGGCCCTGTCGTTAGAACGGGGCCAAAGTACAATCAGCACCGATGTCCGCGCCCAGGAACTGGGAATACAGCCTACTCTCGGCATTGAATGGGCTGGAAAGGTTATGAAGTTTAGCCTCGAAGGCCTTTATCGCTTTTATGGGCTTATCAATAATCCATCATCAGTAGCGGTTTCCGATAGGCTGGTGCAGCAAGGAGAAATCAGACTTGCATCGAGCTTTGACATCTCTCCAGCCTTCCAGACCGGGGCATCCCTAGGTATTGGCACCAATAGTTCCCTTTTGTGGTATGTGCCTTTTTCTATCTGGTTTGATGCAGGCCTTGGGGATGTACTCTCTGTGTCAGCGAAAGGCGGGCTAGAATCGGAGACCAGGTCCCTGCGGGAATTGTGGACCCTTAATCCTTATACGGATATAGGCCCTGTACAAACAGCGGACACCCATTGGTTTGCCGGAGGGGTCATCAATCTGTATCCCTGGAAGGCTATTACCCTGCGTTTTTCCGCTGATTGGAAGGCCAGTTTTGGCGGGACTGGGCAGATATGGCCGCAGGAAGCTGCAGCAGGCGGCACAAGAGGCCTTTTTAGTTATGAAACCCGTTCATATAACTTGTTTAACACCGGTATCGAAGCACGGCACACGGGGCAGCAGGTAAACGCTGCGGTGGGACTCGCTTCCCAGTGGCTGGACAAATGGGACAAGCGGTCCCAGGCATTTTATACTTCCCTTGAATATCATGATACCAATAACCGTTTTGGTGCAGCCGGCTCTGCAAGATTTTCTTTTGATTCTGCAGGTATAGATATTCCGGCTTTAGATATGAGTGCCTATTTGCGTCTTGGAAACGGAATCAGGCTGAATGCCGAGGCTCAGGATATCTTTATGGCCTTTCGGGGACCCCAGGGCAGGATGCTTTGGGAGCCCTATCTGGAAACAGGATTCCAGGCTGGGCTGCGCCTCCAATTTACACTATAAGGGGTAAGAGTGATGCTAGACTTGTTTGTAAAAGGCGGACCTGTTATGTATGTCATCGCCCTCTGTGCCATGGGGGCGACTGTTATAATTGTGGAGCGTTTTCTCTTTTTTGCCTCCCTGGCAAAAAAACAGAAGGAACTATTGCCCAGACTGAGGCAGCTTCTGAAGGCCGGACAGTTTGAGCAGGCTGAGGCTCTCTGCAAATCTACTGATGCACCGCTGGCCCATCTAGCCGGTGCAGGCCTAGAACATCGCAGTCTCGATGAACTTTCCATTAAAGAAGCGGTTATGAATGCTGCAAATCGTCAGGTGCCCCGGGTGGAGCGGTACATCAGCGCCCTGGGAACCATTGCTAATATTTCCACCCTGCTGGGTCTGCTCGGAACTGTTTCCGGCAATATCCGGGCCTTTGGTGTCCTTGCCGCATCGGGCGCTATGGGGAACCCGGCACTTCTTGCTGGCGCGATTGCAGAGGCTCTTATTACTACCGCAGCGGGACTTATCGTATCTATTCCGGCCACGGTGTTTTACAATTATTTTGTCAGTAAGGCAAATAGCATTGTTGTAGATTTGGAAAGCACCGTCGGGGACCTGGTGCTGCTGGTGGTTGCTCGAAACGAGGGGAAATAGCCATGCAGTTTAAACGGCGGCTCCAGTCCAGATCGGTCGTTGACCTCGTTCCCATGATCGATGTGGTATTTCAGCTGATACTCTTTTTCCTTGTTTCTACCACCTTTGCCATATTGCCCGGCATTACCCTGCAGCTGCCCGCTTCCAGTACCGCAGAACCCACTGCTATGACCCGGCTTACCGTGGCGGTTATCAATCGGGACGAGATTTACCTCAACAAGGATCGGGTAACCCTTAAAGAATTGGAAGAACGGCTTACGAGACTTTCCGCTGCCGAGCGGGCGGAAATAAAAAGTGTTACCCTGGAGGCGGATCGGAGTATTTCCTACGGGCTTACCATTTCGGTGCTGGATGTGCTGCGGAAAAGCGGATTCCGGGGCATAAACCTGCATACCCTTGAGCAGTAAGATAGCCGGGACGGAACCATGACCTACGGAACAATAGAATACCGGGGAGATAAAAAGCGCCTGGAACAGAGCCTCCTAATTTCATCCCTTTTTTGGCTCTTGTTCTTTGGTATTCTGGCTTTTGTACCGATCCGTTCTAATCCGCCCGCCGAACCTACCATGAATCCGGTCTATATTGAGCTCGCCGCTGCGAGAGACCAGGAACCAGAACCGGTAGTAGAACCGGTCCGCGAGCCCGCAGCGTCAGCGTTGCAAGCGGCGTCTCAAACTGCGACATCGCAAGCTGCTGTGGCCGCAGGGCCCCGGTCCGCAGCTGCCCCTCAGGCAGCTGCACCACGGGCCGCTGAACCGCAATCTCAAGCCGTTCGGCCCGCCGCATCCGCTGCAGCGGCCGCCTCGGCTGTATCTGGTCCTGCTCCGCAAAGGGCTCCCTCAGCCCCCTCAAGGAGCAGTCCCTACCAGAGCCGGGGTGGCGATGATCCTTTTGCGCCCCTCTCCGAAGCGGATCTAGCCGCAGCATCTTCAGATAGTCAGACTTTGCCTGCCGCGCCTTCCCAAAGTCCCGCTGCAAGTCCAAGAAGTAGCGCTGCGGAGAGCCAAAAAAGCACTTCCGGCTCTACCGATTCCCTCTCGGGTCGTATACAGAATGTAACTGACGCAGTAGCTGCCCGGTCTGCCTCAGCAGCCGGTTCTGGCGGGAGCCAGGAAAGTGCGGCAGCAAGTAGCTCAGGGGGGAGAGGTCCTGTCGGTGCCTTTGATTTTGGCGACGGCCCCGGGAGAAGGCTCCTCTCAGCACCCCAGCCGGCTATTCCCGCCCGGCTCTTAGAAGGTCAGCCTGCATTGATTGAAACAACCGTTCGTTTCCGGATAGATAAGGGCGGGGCCGTCATCGCTCTTTCTATTCAGTTTGATCCGCCCCTGCCTCTGGATATTGCAGAATACCTAAAAACCTATGTTTTTTCCCGCTGGGTCTTCTCTTCTTCAAATTCTGATGGACAGGTAAGATTCAAATATAGTATAAATACCCAGTGAGACAAGACTTAGATGCGGTTGCCTTCGATTTGGACGGCACCTTATATCCGAATTACCGCTTTTATATTCGCATTCTCCCCTTTATTATCCGGGAACACCGGCTCCTTAGGGCCATGGGCGCCGCCCGGGATACCCTCAGATCAGCCGCCCACGAGGGCCGGTTTTACGATCTCCAAGCGCGGATTATGGCGGATATTCTCAAAGATGATCCAGAGAAAATTTATACGAAAACAGAACAGCTCATCTACCGGGGCTGGGAACCCCTGTTTAAGAAGGTTCGTCTTTTTCCCTATGTTCACGAAACCCTAAGTGCCTTTAAGACCGAAGGCTTAAAGCTGGCGCTCCTCTCTGATTTCCCGCCCCTTAAAAAGCTTGAGTATCTAGGTCTTGCAGACTATTGGGATGTGGTGCTCTGTTCCGAAGAGACGGGACGGCTCAAACCGGACCCGCTTCCATTCATGGCCCTCTCTCAGTCCCTTAAAACAGCGCCACAGCGCATCCTATATGTGGGAAACAGCGTTGAATATGATATAAAAGGAGCAAAAAACGCCGGATTCAAGACCGCGCTTATCAGAAACCCCTGGTCTCATATTCCCCGAAATATTCCCGAAGCAGATTTTATTTTCAAAGACTATCGCCAATTACGCCGTTATGTGTTAAGTTAGTAAGCAAATGATATTCACTGCAGGCAACCTTATAACCCTGGGCATTGTACTGATTGCCCTGGTATTATTCCGACAACTGGATAAAAATAATCGTTCCCTCGACAAGGTACGCAAATACGGCGATAAGCTCAAAGAAGATCTGGCGGCCTTTGTCGCTGAACGGGAAGCGGCTGTCAAGGACTATGCGGTCGAACTGGATGTCCAGCAGAAGGCGGCTAAGGAGCTTCTTAAGCGGCTTGTTATCACAGAAGAGGACCTGGCGGCCAAGGCAGCGGCGGTCACTAAAATTGATGAACGGATTTCGGCCTATGACGCATCTTTGGAAGAACTGATGCGCATGACCGCCCTGGTACAGGAAAACCTTAATCGGATAAAAGAAGAGTCTCCCTTTACCGAGACGGTCCTGAAACGGGTTATGGAGGCTAAAAACCAGCTGCAGGGGCTGGAGAAGCATCTGGCGGATATTGAAACGACCTTTGAGCGTCAGAATGCCCAGGCTTTAGAACGGGTAGAAGAAGAAATGCTTGCCGCTATTCGTTCTACCGTTTCGGATCTGCAGGCAACTGCAGAAACCATAGAACGGAGGGTAGAAGAGCATCGCGATGCGATTGTGGCGGTCGAAAAACAGCGCAAAGAGACCCTGCATCAGGATCTTGCCCAGGTGCAGTCTGTTCTTAAGGATGCTCTGGAAAGGGCCCGCAGCGAAGCGGACAAGCTCGAAGATGCGGCCTTTGTAAAACTTAAGGAACAGGCGGTAGAACGGGCCCGTAAGTTTCAAGCCACCGTGGAAGAGCGGCTTCTTCAGTTCCAGGACGCAACCAAGGCCAAGGTGCTCGAAGTTCAGGGGCTTGTTAAAGCATTCAAAGATGAATGGAAACAGGATGCGGCAGATCTGGAAGCAAAACAAAGGGCCTACAAAGAAGAATGGAAAAAGGATGTGGGCGAACTGAACAGCCTTGCCAAGTCACAGAAAGAAGAGTGGAAAAAGGATTTGGCCGAAGCCCTCGCGGAAGCAAAGGCAATACAGGAAAAAATTACTCAACAAACCGATCAGGCCGCAGCGGACTTGCAGAAAAAGATTACCGATATTGCGTCCCAAACCGATACAGGCCTAAAAGCTGTAAGCCAGACCATGCAGCAAAAACTCAAGGAACTTGAGCAGAAGGTGCTGGAAACAGAGACTAAAACAATAGAGTCTGTAGATGGCCGGCTTAAAGAGTACAGCGCCGCCCAGGCGGTCCAGTTCCAGCGGCTCGAAAACGCCGCCGATGAAGTCAGCCGCCTCGAAGCCGAACTGCGTTCCTATATGAACGAAACAGAACAGCGGGTATTGCAGGCCTTTGCCCTGTTTGAAAAAGAAAGCGAAAACCGCCGCAGCACCGTGCTTGCTTCATTTGCTGAAACGGTGCAGCAGCTTAAAAAAGAAATGGCCGATCTCGAAAACGAACTCAGTGCCCTCAAGACCAGGGCATACGAAAACGTATCGGAAAAACTCAAACTCTTCGAGGACGATTTCTTTGCGGACCTTGCAAAACGGAGCGAAGAAATCGACAGCAGGCTTGCGGAATGGAAAGCCGCCATGGACAGCCAGCTGCTCCGCCTCGAAGAAGCGGGCCGCAACGAGCGGGAGCAGCTTGAACAGACCTATACAGAACTCTTTAAGACAAAACTTACCGAGCAGAGCGAACGGTTCAGTTCGGATCTGGAACGGCTCAAGATTCAGACCGGTGCATTCGAAGAGGGTATCCGGGAGCAGATGGAACAGGCGGATCAGTCCTTGCAGGCCTTTAAAGAACAGCTTTCCAAGGACCTGGAAGAAGCCAGGAATGCCGCAGCGGCGGCCACCAAGGCAGAAATTGGCCGGCATGCCCTGGCTATGGCAGAGCTGCTTAAAAAAGATCAGCGGGAGCTTGAAACGGCCCTTAAAAACCTCACCGATCAGGTGGAAAGCCGGGGGCAGGAAATTACCGATTTGGTGGAAAGCCAGCGGAAAAGCCTGGAAAGTTGGCAGGCCCGCTTTACCCAGCAGCTGCGGGAAACGGAAAACGTCTTGGAAGAAACCCGGAAGCGGGGCAGGGAGCTGGCCGCAGAAAGCGACGAACGGCTTGCCGCGACAAGGACAGCCATTCAGGAAGCCCACCAGGATGCGGAAAACTTCCGGAACGAACTGTTTGCCCGGACCGAAGAACAGGCCAAGAATCTGGATATGGCTATCAAAGAGGCGGATCGCCGTATAAAAGAATTTATTGCCCAGACCAAGCTGTTCGAAAAGACCGAGGAACTGAAGACCGCTCTGGAACGGAAGATCGAAGACCTGCGCTCCGATCTGGACAGTTTGGATCAGCGGCGCAGCGAAGCCGCCGAACTGGAAGCCCAATTTATCAAAATTAAGCGCCTCGAAGATGAGGTCAACGCCAAAATGACCCGGTTCCTCTCCGAGCGGCACCGGATCGAAGTTATGGAAGCTGACTTTAAGCGGCTTATACAGACTGCCCAGGCAGTGGATGAAAAGCTTGTTCAGGTAACCGCCTCTGACGATACATTGCAAGCCCTGCAAGCCCAGCTGAGGCGCCTCGAGGACGCCGTTAAAGATGGGGAAGAAAAATACCAGCGGCTTGAACGGAAAAACCAAATTCTCGATGCGACCAATGACGGCATAGACAGGAATTTCCAAGCCCTACAGAATATGGAGACCTCTCTTAAACGGTATAACGAAGAATTAATAAAACTTCAGCAATCTCTGGAAAGCATAAAACCCGTTATCGACACCCTTTCCAAAGACCGGGACCGGGCACTGGAAGCGGCCGAAAAAGTCTCCGATGTGGACAAGTTTATGGCCGAACTGGAAGAACGGATCGCCCAGATGCAGAAAGCCCGGGAATGGCTTGCGCGGACCGAAACCCGGCTCGAAGAACTGTCCAAACAGGCCCAGGAGCAGGTTAAAATTATGGGAACCCTCCTTAAGGAAGAAGGCAAGAAGGGCCTGTCCAAAGACCGGGGCGCTCCTCCCATAGGAGTGCGGGAAACGGTCGTAAAGCTAGCCCATCAGGGCTGGACTGTGGATGAGATTGCCCGGACGGTGAAAATTTCAAAGGGCGAAGTAGAGCTAATTTTGGAAGTTTCTCCTAAAGGTTAATATCAGCGGTTCTTGGTAACCCCCCGGCGCAGGCAATAGGCTGCCAGGGGGCAGCGGGAACAGAAGGGACTCTGGGGCCGGCAGATATGCTGGCCAAAGGAAACTAATAGCCAGTTGATAGGTCGCCAATACTTAAGCGGCAGCTGGTCCCGGAGCGCTGTTTCAGTCTCTTCCGGTGTTTTAGTATCGACCCAGCCAGCACGGTTACAAATCCGGTGTACATGGATATCTACGCAGATCGCATCCTTACCGAAGCCTTCGGACAAAACAAGGTTTGCGGTCTTTCTGCCGATGCCGGGTAAGTCCAGGAGGGCTTCCATGGTTTCTGGCACCCTTCCTTCATACTGCCGAATCAGAATATCCGCAATTTTAAGCAGGTTTGCTGCCTTTGTTCGGTAGAATCCTGTGGGGTATATGAGGCGGGCAATTTCTTCCTGTTCAAGGCCCAGCAGGGCTTCCGGCGTTGGTGCATGGGCAAGAAGCCGCCGTGAGCTGGTAAGGGTTACTTCGTCCTTGGTCCTGAGGCTTATCAATGTGGAAACTAATACAATCCAGGCTTGAGATGGAGACTTTTCAGCATCCCGCTCTTGCTTGGTTTCTTTGTTGCTTTGGCTTGCAGACGCTTCCAGTGCAAGGGCGCTGACCGAGGGGAGTTCTGTTCCTGAACTCCGCAGCTCTGCGTGCCACTCCTGGAGTATGGAAAAGATTGTATCCCAGGGAATTTCAGTGTTGAGCATGTTCGAGCAAACAGACCGCCAGAGCCTCTACGGCCATACCAGCGCCGATAGCGTCGACACGTTCGTTGGTTTTACCCTTTATAAAAATGCGGTCCGCAGGAATTTGCAAGGCCTTCGCAAGAGAATCCCTGATAGCCTGACGGTAGGGGAGCAGCTTCGGACTTTCACAGGTAATGACGCAGTCTATGTTGATGATTTTCCAGCCCCTTTGGTATACCTGGTCGGCCGATTGTTTAAGGAGTTCCAACGAATAGGCATCTTTCCATTGGGGGCTGCTGGGGGGGAAAAATTCGCCGATATCTCCAAGGCCGGCAGCGCCTAAAAGGGCGTCTATAATTGCGTGGCACAGCACGTCCCCATCGGAGTGTCCCAATTCTCCCTTTTCGGCCGGAATGGTCACCCCGCCGAGAATAAAAGGCCGGCCCTCTACAAGACGGTGCAGGTCCTTGCCTAAACCGATACGAATCATGGCAAATCCTCCGGAAAGGTTATTTTTTTATTTTTCATGTCCCCCTGTATAGTATACACCGGACCAATAAATTGTCCCCATACTTCAGCGTCGTCGGTAAATTCCCTGCCCGTTTCCAGTTCTATCTGAGCGGCCTTTTCATGAGCCGCAAGTATATCGGTAAAAGCAAATGCCTGGGGCGTCTGGGCTGTTACAATACGAGATCTTTTAAGATGCCTGGTAATAAACCCCTGTTCATCCAGTTCCTTGGGGGTCTCCACAAGGCCCATAACGGGAATAACAGCCCTGTGTTCCTGTACTTTTTGAATTATTTGCTGGATCAATGCTGGCTGTACCCAGGGGCGGGCTCCGTCATGAATCAGTACATAATCAACATTGTATGCGGAAAGCAAAGCTAAGGCATGATGCACGCTGGCACGGCGGGTGTTCGAGCCGGGAACAAAAAGTATTTTAGGTTTTTTTACTATGTGTTCGGGAAAGGCTGGTAAAACTGCTCTTGCGGCAGCTTCACCGGTTTCACTGTTATGTGGAACGGTTATGACGATTGGATCTATTTCGGGACAGGCTGCGAAGGCAAGAACTGCGGACCCAAGGACGGAGAGGGGCTTGCCCGCACTGTCGTATATGCCATCCCCTAAGGGGCGGTATTCCTTTTTAACGCCCCCCATGCGGGTAGAAGCCCCT
>JAIWNU010000004.1 GCA_020216655.1 Treponema sp.
GCGGCGGTAATTACCGCCGCAATGGTTCCGCCCCCCATGGTTTAGTTGGCTTCGAGCTTGGCAAAAATGAGGGCTTCCACTTCCTCTTTATTTTTACCAAGGGAAAAGCTGATTTCATCTTCCAGAAGCTTTAAGGCTGAATCGTAGAGCTTCCGTTCTAGTATAGGCAGCTCTTTTATTTTGCTGCGGTGGTAAAGGGATCGCACGATAGTTGCAATATCGATGACACTGCCCTTTTTAAGCAAGTCCAGATTCATCTGGTATCGCAGTTTCCAATCTGAAGGTATGGGTTCAAAGGTTTCCCCAATAAGATCCAAAGCCCGCTGGGCTTCTTCCTGGGGAACAATGGCCCGGATACCGAGTTCCTCGGCCTTTATCGTGGGGACCATGACGGTCATGTCCGACACTTCCAGATAGATAACATAATAGGGGACCGTCTGATCCTTGAATTTTTTATCCTGGATTGCAACTATTTTGCCGACGCCCTGACTAGGATAGACCACTTTCTGGTCAATTTGAAAGGTAGTGAACTGTTCGCTCATTACGCTATACATATCATAAATTATTCTTTTGGTGAATAGGTCCCCATGCAACCCCTGGTAGCGCCCGGAAAGCCGCATAGGACAGGTACTTAAAGGGATGAATATCAAGCGGATTAGGATACCAGCCGTCAATTTCGTTCATGTCAATAATATTCAGTGCCGGCGTATAGGCGATGGGAAGCACGGTTCCACCCTGTAAGAGCTGTTCCTCCGCTTTGGAAAGGGTTTGCCAGCGCTGTTCACCCTCTTCCTGCATGGATTGATTGATGAGGGCTTCGTATACCGGATCGTTAAGGCGGGCATCATTCAGATTGGAGTCCCAGCGCCACATCTGCAGGAATGTGTACGGATCTGCAAAGTCCCCTATCCATGTGGAAGATCCAACCACATAATCGTCCTTTTTGAGATCCTCAATATAAGAATCATAGGGGGTTACCTTTATTTCAACCGGTATCCCAAGACTATCTTTCCATGCATTACCCATAAGGCTCGCAATCCGGTATGCTTCTTTGGATTGGCTTATTTTTATAACCAGGGTCGGGAGTCCCGCGCCGTTGGGATATCCCGCTTCTGCAAGCAGGCTTTTAGCCTTTTCTATGTTGGTTTCCGCAAGACCCTTGGGCTTGGGATAGCCCGGTATAGGATAGATGAGCGTATCGGCGGGAAGATAATAGCCCTGCCGGATTGTTTCCCAGGGCAAGACAAGGCTCAGGGCTTGCCGCACCTTGCTGTCTGTCCAGGGTGCACGGGAAGAGCGGATATAAAAATAATAGGTAGCGAACATGGCGTTGACCACGATGCCGCTCCTGTCCTGGATGGCTTCCAGATCCACATCGCCGGCTATCCACCGGGCTTCTCCAGAGTTCCAAAGGCTTGCCGCTTCCTGACCGTCCTTGGCAAAACGGATGGTGATTTTTTTAATTTTTACCCGTTTTGCGTCCCAATACAGTTCGTTTTTAGCCAGTACGAGTTGGTTGTCCTTTTGTTCCAGCAGATAATAGGGGCCGTTTGAAAGTGGAGCCTGCTTTGACCAGTCTGTTATAGAAAGCATAGTCGGGTGAATAGGGCTAAAAGAGTGGTGGCAAAGCATACTCGGGAAAAAGGCTGCGGGGGCGTTCAGGCGCACCACCAGGGTTTTGGAATCGGGACATTCAATGCCTACCTGTTTTGAGTCCCGCAGCTGACCCGTACGGTATTCCCGAGCGCCCGCAATAATATCGAACAGAGACGAATAGGGGTTGTTGCCCGCTGGATCTATGAGGGAAATCCAGGCGTCCCTAAAATGCTCGGACTTAAGGCTGTCACCGTTCCAATAGCGGGCATTGCTGCGCAGGGTAAAGGTCCAGGTTTTCTTATCCTCCGATAATTTCCAGGATTCCGCAGCTGCAGGAATAGGTTCCAGAGTGAGGGGATTGTAAGAAAAAAGCCCCTCATAAAGGCCGGTGAAAAGCTGCGCTTCTGAGGCTAAGAAAGATTTTCGGGGATCCAGTTGGAGAGAGCTTGATGAAAATACGATGGTCAGCTCTTCCCTGTTCGCCGGATCGGGCCTGCTCTGAGCTAAGGGAGCCGGATCCTGTTCAGGATTTGTTTCCTCTCCAATGGATGGCTGTTCTGCAATTTCGGCATCCTTGGATGGGGCTGGGCTTTCAGAATTTTCTGGAGCTGATGCTGGGGCGAGAGGTACGCTCTGGTTAGAAACACAGGCAGAGGCTAAAAGCATAATATAGGCGGTTACATAAAAATACCGGGTACGTTTCATCAATTTAGCTCCTTAATAGTCTTTTACACCACATCCTGGATGCCGAGTTTTTTTAGCTGTTCCTGCTCTTCCTTTTGGGCTATATATTCGTGGCGCTTCTGGTTTGCCTTGACTATGGCATTTTTTATAGCAGAAATTTCAGGTTTAATGCCCCGGACTTTTTCGCGATTTTCCTTGGAAATCTCGGTCTTAAAGAACTCGTCCAAGGCAGAAAGGACCCGGTGGAAGCGCTGCAATTCCTCTATGTTTTTAGAAAGGAGGGACAGAAGCTGTTCTTCTGAAGCATTTTCCATTTTAGTCATTACACTCGAGCTGCGGCTGCTAAGTGATGCAAAATACCGGGACTTTTTGTCCAATTCCAGCCTAAACTCTCCAAAATTGAGCTTTTCTGATTTGGTAGTCCCAAGGACCGGATCCAGGTATTCAATGTCATAGAAGACTTCTTCCAGGTCTTTGTTCAGCATCTTAAGAATAATTTGCCGCACCTTTTGCCAAAATCCGTTTTGCTCGCTGTCAAGGAGCAGTTTGTTGTCATCAAGCTTATTGATTGTATCCGTGAGGATGTAAGACAGGCTTCCCAAACCCTTCAGCGCATCCACAAGCACAGGACGGAAAGAAACAACGGCAGTCTTTTTAGTTTGGGTTTCTTCTGGTATGCTAAGCCGCTTGATGAGGTCGTTTTTAAGACCCTCTCCTTCGGCGCTGTAGTTTTCTTTGAGAAGCTCATCGAATAATTCAGGATAAAAGGGCCGGTCCGACATGGATTCGGCAAATTTGCGCTTTATCAGCTGCATCGTTTCATCTTTTTTCATGAATACCGTATTGTGGTCCAACTCGAGGGCATCAAAAAAACGGAGGCGGGCTTCCAGTTTGTAGTTTTGCCGGTGAAAGTCAGTAATGTCCTTAAGGATTTTTACGATAGTCTTGGTGGACGCTTCGAGCCGCTGGAGGGAGTCGACGATGAGTCCTGTCCCAAGCTGGTCATTGCCGCCCTTGGCCATATTGACGATTTCTGCCAGGGCTCTGGTGTTGATATGTTGGGAGTTAACGGTGAACTGGAGCCAGTTAAAATATTTAACCAATCCTGCAACCCGTTTGATCCGTTCCAGGGTTAGGAAATCTACACTGAATTGATAAAAGGTGATGAGAAAATCGAGCTGGCTGTCAAAATTGGACAGCCGTATGCTCATCTGCTCCATCCGTTCGCTTTCGGTAAAAGGAGCTTCGCTGGGAATTTCCAGTTCTCCGATTTTGATATCGTTTTTGTAGGGGTCCTCTTGGACCAGGCCTTTTCGTAATAAAAGCTGGTACAGGCTGCCGAATGCTGCTTTAAAGAGGTTAAATTCATCTTTTAGCTGGGGCAGCAAATTGCGATCCATCCAGAGTTTTCGTTTTTCCAGAGCCTCTGCAAGATCGTTTTGAAACTGGAGTGCATCTTTCATTATTAAATAAGTATGCCCCATTTTCTTTATTAAAGCAATCCGCAGAGGGGCAACTGTAATGTGGCTATGAAAAGCGCCTCAGGTCTCTTCTTATCATTGTTGGTAGTAATAGTGTTATCCTGCAATATGGACTCTGTTTCAGCCGGATTGGACACAATTGATATTGTAATTGAACTGCCTCCAGTGCCCGAGTCATGGCGTATCGTTTTGGGCCCTCCCTGCTGGTTACTGGAATGGGCCGCTCAGGATGGTAGCAAGGTTTCTGTAACTGTTCCAAAGGAGACACGCCAGATCTCCATGAGGTTTAACATTCATCAATATGAAGCTCTCTGGGGATGGCCCTATTGGCCAGAGCACAGCATAGTTCCATACCGCACCAGGCCTGCAGGAGCCCTTGTTCCGCTGGATATAAAAGACAGGCACTGCAGGCTCACCTGGTTCGGAGGTGTGGAGGCGGCTTTTTTTATCGCGTTACGCCATAGTTCTGGAGATCCGCGTTATGGACCGGAATTTTTTAACTGGCCCCGGTTCCGTGCCCTCTTTCATGAAGCAGCCCTCCCTGAGAAAGTCCTGGCGGACCCGTGGTGTGTGGATTGGCAGACCGTGGCCAAAAAAACAAAGGCCAGCGGGTTCGACAGGCGGCGGCTTGTGCCCATGCTGGAGCGGCCAATCATGATTCGGTTCCAGCCTCCGGGACCCTGGGTCTCTGGTTCACCCTTTGGGACTCAGGTGCTGCTCTCTGACCTTTATGAAGTGCAAGATATATTGATAAATGCAGGGGCCGCGGTGGATACCTTTTTATCAACCCATGGTATAATAGCCTATTCGTGGGATGGGGCTGCCTATTTTCCCTAATCATATTAGTACGGAGTACTCCATGGCTGTTCTGCAGCGTTGTTTGTATGTCCTGCCGGTACTGTTGCTGGTATTAGGCTGTACAAAAAAAAGTATCGAAACAAGTGAAATAAAAAGTGTTCAGCCCGAACCGCTTCGCCTTTTTACCTATCAGCAAGGGCAAGACTCTCAGAACTCTAACCAAGGCCAATGGTATGAAATCTCCCCGGGGCTGCTTAATCCGATTAAGGACCCTGCCAGTTCCCAGGTGGTTCCCTATGCTCCCTGGACCGCAGCCCGCCGCATAGTGGGCTTTGTGGCAAGAGGTTCTGCCGCTTTTGCAGGACTAAACAGGGAAGGTTTTCTTGTGTTCGAAGAAACCCCAGCGGGAGATCTGGCCCTGTATAAACTCGATGGCGGCGACGCTGTAGAGCCCTATTGTGCTCTGGCCCTTATGCTGGTTCCCTCTGCTGAGTTAGGAACGAATCAAAATCTTGGTCAGTCTTTAACAGCCGAATCTGTGCCGGCCCTGCTGGTCGCCCGGGATCCTTATTTTGGTGATCTTTTGAACGGCAGCGGTACTGCTGCTGGGTCCAGCGTGTCCTCCCAATTGGTTCCTGAGAAGCCCTTTGTTTATCTTGATTGGGCCAATTTTTCGCCCCAGGCACTACAGGCCCAGGCAATATTGTCCCAGTCAATACGGCCACAGGCCGTACGGCCTGCAGCCTTTGGCATTGGGGCTTCCAATGTAGAAGCTCTGACCCGATCCAGCGACGGCCGATGGTATATGAAGGTTGCCCAGCCGAACGGTACTGCTAGTGCAGCTTCAGCGAGCCCTGTTTCGCCGGGTGCTGCCTCGGCAAGTCCTGTCTCGCCGG
The DNA here is from genome assembly GCA_020216655.1 of Treponema sp. Classification (GTDB taxonomy): domain Bacteria; phylum Spirochaetota; class Spirochaetia; order Treponematales; family Breznakiellaceae; genus Gracilinema. The sequence continues at coordinate 5,456 of JAIWNU010000004.1, forward strand.
CTGCTGCTTCGACAGGCTCAGAAAGTTCAAAGCATTACTATGCAGCTCCGGCTTTGAACCAGGAAGCCACACGGATCAGCCAGGGAGACTATCAGAATGCGCTCTATCCAGAGCCCTTTGGAAACATGCCCCGGGCTGTACAGACACTCATGAGGGCCTTTAGCGATTCCCAAAGAAAAAAACATTACCCGGTCTTGCAGCTTCTCAAAAAAGACAGCTATGGTTTAGAGACCTTTGTGGCAGATCCGGAAACAAAAAATACGGTTCCCCTTTCCGGCGGCGAAACTGAAATTGTTAATTTTTTAGGCTATACGGATTCTGAAAAGGCCCTCGTAATACTTCCCGATGGCCGGGGGGTTATACGGCGATCTAAGATAGAGGCCTTCGCGCTCCCCCCGTTGCCTGAGGGCTTTGTCTATACCGGTGTAGTACTGATAAACCGCTGGTTGATTGCAAGCTGGGAAGAACAGGAAAGCTTTGCAGTCGGGGCTGCCGGTTTTCTTGTTTTACCGCTGTAATTCGCTCCAGGAGTGGGCTATACTGAAGGTATGAGCGGAACATATAAACGCCGGCCCCCTTGCTATATAGGGATAAGATTTTTCCTAACCCTGTCACTGTTTTTTCTGTGCGGCAGGCTTCCTGTTATCCATGCTGCCGATATTAATTGGTCTATAAAAGGCTCGATATTTTTTATTCCTGAGGACAACGGCTTAGAAGGGGATCCCATGCCGGTGCTCCCCATGCCGGGATTCAGCGGTGAATTTACTCTGCCTTATAACCTCTCTCTCGGCACCGCCTATGATTTATACGCCACCTATTACGGGTATAGTACTACTTTGGAGAGGGCTGTTCCGGTTGCCATAGAAAACCGGTCCACCTTCGTACTCGGTAACCTTCTTTCGTTCTATGCGTCCTATGTAATGAACATTCCGGCCCTAACACCCTCGGGGCTCAGACTTAGGTTTTCCGGCGGATTCAGTGTGGATGCCCGGCTTTGCCTTATTGCAGATGGCCTCGAAGGCGCTGATCTGGAAGACGCCGCGTCCCAAACCGCACAAGTTACAAGCTATTTCTGGTCTAATGCCCGTTGGTTCTTTCCCTTTACCGGCTTTGGAATCGATTTTGTAAGGCTGGGAAATACCTGGATCGGTGTGGAAGGAAGGGTTTGGTATCCCCTGTATCGTACATGGTCAGGGGATACAGCACCAGCCGCAGAAGGCTGGCGCGTTGCTGCAGGACTAAGGGTTTCGTTTTAGCGGTTTAAGGCCCGGTCGATTTCGGCCTTGTTAAAGCCAATAATTATCTTTCCGTTGATGTCTACCACGGGAACACCCATCTGACCGGACTTGCGGACCATTTCTTCTGCCCGCCGCTGGTCCCGGCCCACATCAAAATCGGTAAAGGGAACGCCTTTCTGGCGCAGATAGTTTTTTACCATAGTGCAGTAGGGACAACTCTGTGTGGAATATACGTTAACAGCCATATCAATCCTCCTTGAATGCTCTTAAATTGCAATTCTTATACATATAAAATATAATATATATAAAAAATAGTCAAGGGGAATCGAAACGGCCCAATCGAACTCTGCTATGAAACCAGGTTTTAGCTTTCTTCCGCGTACCGTTTGGCGGTCATAATGAGAACCGCAATGTCTCCTTGCCGCACCCCGTTAATACGGCTCGCTTGTCCTATGGTGAGGGGCCTTATTTTCATGAGTTTTTCCTTGGCTTCTGCGGAAAGACCCAAAATTGTCTTGTAATCCAGGTCCGGCGGCAGTTTCATGGCCTCCATTTTCGCGGTCCTGGCAGCGGCCCGCCGTTCCTTTTCGATGTATCCCGCGTATTTAATGTCCAGGCTGACCCGCTCTACCCATTCCCGGGGATACTGGTCCAGTTCGGGGGCAAAGATCTTAATGTGCTCAAGCTGAACCTGGGAATTAGTGAGGGCCCGTTCCAAAGATTCGCCGATATGGGGAGTAAGGACCGGATCCAGATTGATGAAATTCTCCTGGTTCTGCCCGCTTTCCCCGCTCTGGTTAGGCGGAGCAGGGGGTGCGGAACTGACTTTCCGAGAACGGAGGAGCTCCGTAATCTCATCCAAAGTTTGCACCTTTTTCTGGAACCGTTCCCAGCGTTGGTCATCCACAAGGGCCAGGGCCCGGCCGCGGGGGGTGAGCCGGGAGTCCGCCGTATCGTGGCGGAGCATGAGCCGGTGTTCGGCCCGGCTTGTGAACATACGGTAGGGTTCCTTGGTGCCCAGGGTCGTGAGGTCATCTATCAAGACCCCGATATAGGCTTCGGAGCGTTCAAGGATGAAGGGCTCCTTGCCAAGGATTTTCATGGCCGCGTTAATGCCCGCTACGATACCCTGGGCTGCCGCTTCCTCGTAGCCTGAGCTTCCGTTGGTTTGTCCTGCCACAAAGAGGCCCGAAAGCCGCTTGGATTCCAAAGAGGGGTAGAGGTCCTGGGGATCCAGGTAATCGTATTCCACCGCATAGGCGGGACGGACTACCCGGGCTTCTTCCAGGCCGGGGAGGCTATGGATAAAGTCTACCTGCACATCCTCGGGGAGGGAACTGGATGCGCCGTTCAGGTACATTTCGTTGGTTTCGAGACTTTCTGGTTCAATAAAAATATGGTGCCGCTCCCGGTCAGGGAAGCGAACCACCTTGTCTTCCAGGGAAGGGCAGTACCGGGGGCCCACACCGACAATTTTGCCGCCGTAGAGGGGAGACCGGTGTATGTTCCTTTGGATAATTTCGTGGGTTTTTTCGGTGGTGTAGGTAATCCAGCAGGGAACCGAGGGCCGGTTAAGGCGGCTATCCGCTTCTATATCAAAGGTAAAGGGCAGGGCTTCTTCGCCGTCCTGCCGTTCGAGCCGACTATAGTCAATGGTTTCCCCGGCGATGCGGGCGGGGGTCCCGGTCTTAAGGCGCCCCACGGGAAAACCCCGGCGGCGCAGGCTGGTGCCGAGCCCGATGGCTGCCCCTTCGCCGAGGCGGCCCATGGGCGCGTCGTATTCGCCGATAAAAATCTTACCTTCCATAAAGGTACCGGTGGCGAGGATGGCGGCCCGGCAGCCGATCCGGTGCCCCCGTTCGGTCACCACCCCTTCGAGCCGCTGGCCGTCTTCGGAAACGATAAGGTCTACCACGGTGTCCATGAACACATGAAGGTTCTTTTGCCCCTCGACGGCTGACCGGGCCGCCGCCTGATACAGCCACTTATCCGCCTGGGCCCGGGGCGCCTGCACCGCAGGTCCCCGGGAGCGGTTCAGTACCCGGTACTGGATCAGGGTCGCATCGATCAGTTTGGCCATCTGGCCGCCCAAGGCGTCTACTTCGCGGACCAGGTTCCCCTTGGAAAGCCCGCCGATAGCGGGGTTGCAGGAAAGGGCCCCGATTTTATCGGGATTCTGGGTGATAAGAAGTGTTTTAAGTCCCAGGCGGGCCCCCGCCAAGGATGCTTCTATCCCCGCGTGTCCCCCGCCTACCACGATAATGTCGTAATCCATAGTGTGATCCTATTTGCCGACACAGAAGCGGCTGAACATGGTTTCTAGTATTTCTGCGGTAGATACTTCGCCGGTAATTTCCCCCAGGGCTTCCACCGCTTCCCGGAGTTCCGGGGCGATAAGATCTAGTGGGGCGCGCTGGTCCGCCAGGGTCAAAGCTTCTTTAAGGGCTTCTATAGCCCGGTCTACCAGGGCTTTTTGCCGTTCCGAAGCAATGCCGACAACCGCTTTGCTTTGACTGCCTGCTATGAGCGCCGAATCTGATCCGCCGCTTAAGGCTTCTTTCATGGCATGGGCAAGCTCCGGTATGCCGATCCCTGTCTTGGCGCTTACGGGGAGCACCCTGGGCGAGGGATTTGGCTCTGTTTCGGGAAGGGGGCTAACGAGAGGGGCCACATCTGCCTTGTTCCAGACCACAAGGAGGGGAGCCGCATCCCGGCCTTCCCACAGTTCGCTCCGGCGGTATTCATCAAGAAGCCCTAGGTCTTCCGATTCAAAGCCCCGGCTGCCGTCCACAATATACAGAATAAGGTCTGCGCTCTGTACAATGCTTTTGCTGCGTTCTACCCCGATTTGCTCAATCGGATCTTCTGCGCGGCGAAGGCCCGCCGTATCCACAAGCCGGACCGGAATGCCCTCCAGGGATATCCAGGCTTCTATGTAGTCCCGGGTCGTACCGGGGATATCTGTTACAATAGATCGTTCTTCATTTAAAAGCCGGTTAAAGAGGCTCGACTTGCCCGCATTAGGACGCCCCGCAATGGCCACCAAAGCCCCGTCCCGGTAGAGTTTTTCGATCCGGTAGGACGCTGCAAGTCTTTCCAGGGTTTCCAAGGCCTCTTCTACCCGTTTCCGGTCCGGCAGAAGTCCCGCTGCTTCCGCGGCAGGGAGGGGAACCTGATCCGGGTTTTGGCAATCCAGGGCGAGGCCGTCTTCCGCGATAGCCGATACGCCGTCATCCTCTGAATAATCTAAAAAGAGTTCTGTGGCAGCCAGGGCATGAACCAGGTCTTCTTTTATTGCCCGGATTTC
>JAIWNU010000005.1 GCA_020216655.1 Treponema sp.
TGCTTCCAGGGCCCCTGAAAGCCGGTCCAGGGCATGGCGGCGGCTTTCGTCGGTTTTTGCTTCTATCAACTCTACAACCGATTCAGAGCGGGTGAGGTCGATTTTACCGTTCATAAAAGCCCGGAAGGTAAACTCGCCGGGCAGGGCCTGGCGGAAGCCCGCATCAAGGAGGCATTGCAGCACCGAATGGGCGGTGGCAATACCGCCGTGGCAGGATATGTCAACGGCATCTTCGCCGGTGTAGCTCCGGGGGGCGCGGAACACCGAGACCAGCACTTCATCAACCTTTTCGCCCCCTTTGTTCACTATCCAGCCATGGACTATGGTGTTGCCCGGAGCTTCTGAAAGCTTCTTAGGCCGGGAAAAGCAGGTAGCCACGAGGTCAATACAGCCGGGACCGGAACTGCGAATGACCGCGAGGGCGCTTTCTGCCAGGGGAGTTGCATGGGCTGCAATGGGATCGTTGCTGCCGTAGGATGGACGAATCATAGGTATCTTGGGAGCATAGCGAAAATCCTATGAAAAAACAAGCCGAGCTTGACGAACGAAATTGACGCGGTATACTTCAAGCAAAGATGAAATTATGGAGACCCCATGAGGAGGATACTATGGGAAAATTGCGTACAATAGTGCTCGTGCTACTGGCCTGGCTGATTGTGGCGGGGACCGTAACAGCCCAGCAGGCTGAAATAAGCAAAAAACAGGATGTGGCGGTCTTTGCCCTGGGTTATTATGGGTATAACATTCCGCTTGAAGTCCTGGCCAATGTGGACGCGGAAATACAGGGCGTGTTTGTTAATTTGGGCCGCTTTAACGTACTGGGCCAAACCGAGCGGTTCTCGTCTAAGGACGTGCAGGATTTCATCAACCTGATACAGACCGCTAAGCAAAACAACACACCCCTTCCGGATGAGGTTAAATTCGGCGATGTGCAGCTGACCGAAGGGCTCCTTAAAAAACTCTACGGCGCCTTCGTGGTGGTAATTCCTACCATCGTGGATTTTAAGGTCGAAAAGCCGAATAACGAATACCAGGCCCGGATTAAAACGTCGGTGGCCTTCCTGAACGTTGCCGAGGGGACTACCATTGGTATGGCAAACATTGAAACCACGGGAACCTCCAAGGAGACCCAGACCAAGGCTGTGGCGGATGCCATAAACGCCATTCCGGTTCAGCTTACCTACGAGGTCCGGAAAATCCCCGCCTTTACCCTGAGAACCCAGGTGCTTAAGGCCGACGCCTTTGAAGCAAAAATGCAGTTTGGCACCGATATGGGTGTTATGGTGGGCGATGAATATGTGGTGGTTAAGCGCAGCACCATCGGCGGCCTCGTGGACGAGCGGGAAGACGGCCTCCTGGTGATAAAGGATGTGGGGCCCCAGATCAGCACCGCCGCGGTCCGCTATGCCGGTCCTACCCTTAAGGAAGGTGCCCAGCTGAGGGAAGTGCCCCGGCTCGGTGTGGATGTGGAACCCTACCTCTACTACCTCACCTATTTTGGTAATGTCTATGGCTGGGACTTGGGGACCACTAATCTTACCCAATCTAAGGGAGCCCTGGCCATCGGCGCCAAGGCTGCGCTGAGCCGCGGCTTCTACGATGTGCGGCCTATCGTTGGTGTGCAGATCAACTTTGATACCGCCCTGTGGCTCCCGGTGATCGCCTATGCGGGTGTGGAGTACAACATATACCTCCGCCGTCTTGCCCTGACCGGTACTGCGGCCTTTGCCGGCGCAAGCAACGCCATTGTGCGGATCCTGGAAGAAAATTATTCTACAAGCGATGATCCCTGGTTTACCCATTACGGCATTAAGCTCAATGCGGGGGTAAGCTACCTTATCAGCCGGGATATGCGGATCTTTGTGAACGGCGGCATGGATTACCTCTTTGGTGTGGCAGACAGTGTCGGCGGTCCATTCCAAAGCTATGGTGGCTACGGAATCGCCGCGGGAATCGCCTTTAAGTTGTAATTTATAATTCATTTTGATGAAGGGCTGTCCGGTCTAGTGCCGGGCAGCTTTTTTTTGTGCTTTTATGCGTGTAGGATTGGGCCGGGTAGTGACTGGCTGGACTAAGACACCTTGCCGGAAAAGAAGCATATCAAGCTTGCATAGACTGGCGGGGCTTGCTACTATACCCTGCATGAAAGGAATTATTGTTGCCGCGGGCTACGGCACCCGCTTTTTGCCTGTTACCAAGACCATCCCTAAGGAAATGCTTCCGGTGGTCAATGTGCCGTCTATCGCCTTTATTGTTGATGAATTTGTAAAGTCCGGTATCGAGGACATCATTATTATCAGTTCCCGCCGTAAAAAGGTGCTGGAAGACTATTTTGACCGGGAGATAGAGCTTGAATCGGTCTTTGAAAAGGAAGGCAAATTAGACCGGCTTGAGCGTATCCAGCCGCCGGCTAACATTCGTTTTGCCTTTGTCCGCCAGCAGCGCATGCTCGGTACGGGCCACGCCCTTTTGCAGGTTAAGGGCCTTGTAGGTAACGATGCCTGTGTGGTGGCCTATCCTGACGACCTCCATTTAGGGGAACCGCCCCTGGCTTCCCAGCTTATTGCCGCCTGGCGGGAAACGGGCTGCTCGGTCATGGCCAGCGTCTACGAACCGAGAGATGTGAGCCGCTACGGTGTTCTGGATATTGCCGCCGACGGCAAACATGTCCGGGCCATTGTAGAAAAACCTAGCCGGGGCACCGAACCGAGCCATGAGGTTTCCATTGGCCGCTACCTTTATACGCCTGAGTTCTTTAACTATCTGGAAGAGGGCTGGCAGCGCCATGAGGGGGGCGAATACTACCATATTTACGCTCTTAACAAGCTTATGAACGAAGGCAAGGTGGTGTACCGCCGCCTTTCGGGCCAGCGGCTTGATACGGGCGAGCCAGAGGGCTACCTGGACGCAATTCTGCGCTACGCCGACACGGTCCCCTCACTCCGCAAGGTCCTGGATGCCTATATGGCGGAACGAAAGGGAACCTGAGCGGTTTTTCTAAGAGCGAGCCGGCAGATCAACCGAGGCTCGTCAACTTAACTCAATTGTTCAAAGCCCTTCTTGAGTACCTGGACCATCATTTCATGGTCCAGGGTCCCTGCGGTTTCGCGGATGGAATGCATGGATAAGAGGGGGGCTCCCACATCGACGGTTTTAATGCCCGTAAAGGCCGCAGAGAGGGGCCCGATGGTGGTCCCCGGGGTAATATCGGCCCGGCTCATGAATTTTTGGCAGGGGACCCCCGCTGCATCGCAGTAGAGCCGGAAGCGGGCCTCCGCTTCGCCGTCGGTGGCATAGCGCAGGTTGGCGTTTACTTTAAGGGCTGGGCCCCCGTTCAGGACCGGCGCGAAACTTTCATCAAACTTTTCGGGGTATGAACCGTGGTAGGCCTGGGCAACATCCACCGAGATGGAGAACGATGCGGCCAGGGCCCGGTACAGGTCCTCGGCGTTTTTATCCATAAGGGCAGAAATCCGACCCAGTATGTCCCGCAGGAAGGCTGAATCGGCCCCCTCGGGCGAAAGGGACCCAATTTCTTCATGGTTAAAAAAGCATGCCACCTGGGTATGCCCGGCGCTCTGCGAGGCCAGGAAGGCTTCCAGGATTGCGTGGCAGCCTAATAGATTATCCAAGCGGTAGGCGTTGATGAGTTCGCCCTGGGGGCCGAAGCGTACCGGGCCCTGGGCGTCTACAAAATACAGGTCCGAACCCACAATTCTATCGGCGGGAACACCAAGCTGGGCGGTTACTCGATGCAAAAGGTCTGCAGCAAGAGCTTCTGCCACTCCGCTGTCTGGGGCCTTTGCTCCAGCTTCTGAGGCCCCGCTTCCCGAAGCAGAAAGCAGCACCGGCAGGTGGTTCTGGGCATTGTATTCAAAGCCCTTATTATGGTCCCGGTTTAGATGTATTGCCAGATTTGGGACTACTCCGATGGGTTCCGTACTGTGTATAAGGCGGCTTTCGGCTTTTCCGTCCTGAGTTTTTATGAACACCCTTCCGGCCAACGACAGGGGGCGGTCGAGCCAGGTGGAAATTATGGGGCTCCCATAGAGCTCTACCGCAGCCCGTTCCATGCCCTTGCCGGTGAGGCTCTTTTCGAGCCGGGCCTTAAGTCCGGGGCTGTCCGTATGGGCTCCGGCTACCATAAAGCCCGCCTCTGCGGGCCTCTTGAAGCCGCATCGGAAGGCAATGAGAGAGCCCTCTGATCGGACGACATAATACATTTGCCCGCTTTTAAGCTGCCAGGGCTGCCGTTCATCAAGCTGAATAGCTCCCTGGGCATCCAGGGCCTTCGCTATCGTTTGTGCCCCATGATAGGCCGTGGGCGAATCCTTTATAAACTGGATAAGATGTGAAGTAAGGCCGCTTTGCAGTTCATCAATCATAATGAATATCCTCTAACTGTCGTTCTATGTTAAGAAATACCTTTACCAGCACTGGATCGAACTGGGTCCCGCTGCAGCGCTTTATTTCGGCCACCGCTTCCTGATGGCTCCGGGGAATGTTGTAGGAACGGGGAGCCCTCATGGCATCATAGGCATCTGCAATAGCCACAATACGGGCGGGGAGGGGAATACGGGAGCCCGAAAGCCCTTGGGGGTACCCTGAACCGTCCCATCGTTCGTGATGATAGAGACATATGTTGTATGGAATCATGAGAAAATCAATATAACGCGAAAAGGTAGGATCATTCTGGAAAAGGATAATGATTTTTTTTATATACGCCGCGCCTGCAACTGTGTGACTCTGCACTTTTTTGAATTCTGCTTCCGAAAGCTCATTTCCCTTGCCGATTAGTTCCTTAGAAACATGCACCTTGCCGATATCGTGCAGCAATGATGTATAGGCTATGTCCTTGAGGTACTGAAAGGTCTCGTAGGGAGCGTTTTTAAGCAATTTGAGCCGGTATATTTCTTCTATCATGCAGGTTGTGATAGTTCTGATGTTTTGAAGATGCCGAGATGTTTCCCGGTTATGCTCTTCCACCAGGGAACAGACCAGGGACACTAAAAGAATTTTGTGGGCTTCGATGGTTTTCTGCGCCTGAAGCAAACGAAGATTTGTTGCCGATAGGGTTTCGATAATTAAATCGGTCTTTTGGTAATACAAGAGTTCAATGTCGGGACTAATGTCCCTCACAGAGAGGAGATACAAGAAGAGTTTTTTCCGGTGGTTAAAGACCCGTTTCCCGCTTATCCCTAGATGCAGGAACGGGTGGAGATGAATGGGATCTTCGGCTTGGTTTTGTTCGGGATTTTGGGTTTTGTCTTCCAGTTCTTTGAGCAGGATAGGAAAATGGAACTCCTTAATGATCTGATCTCTTGTATCTGTAAAATTGCGGGGGAGAAATTTTTCAAAAAGTAGATCGATATAAATTGATGAGATGAACTCATCCTTGGTCATTTCAATGGCTTTTAATAACTTAGGCGAAACGTGAATTACCCGTTTCCGGTGGTCCACAATAAGAGGGTATTTCTCTTTAATGGTTATTTCCAGAATAGATTTTGCCTGGTTGGCGGTTTTTTTGATAATACTGTTATGATAGTGCTGGAGTTTTAAATAGTTATTATACAGGCGGCGGTTAACCCTGCCGGCTTTCTGGGCATAGGCCGCCACCTTTTTGTATTTTGCGAGCAGCAAGTTGTATTGGGAAAGTATATTCATAATGGCTGCCCTGGAAACAGCTTACTCTTCTACCGCGATTTCCCGGGATCCAGCGAGTTTCAGTTTCAGAAACAGCCAGGGAGCACCGGCGGAAACCCAGGCCCCCAGAATTGCATAACGGCTGAAGCGGCCCAGGGCATACCAGGGAGACCCTTCCGGGGGAAATACCATTTTAAGTCCCCCATAAATAATGACGGCGCCGATTATGCCCAGTATATATCGGGCCAAAAGAACCAGGAATCCAGGCCGCTTCCCGCTGGCCGTGCGTGATGCTGAAAATGTAAACCATTCGGCCATAAAAATATAGCCAACGGACATACCGAAAAATACGCCGCCCATGCTGGTGTCTTCCGGGTTAAGGCCATTCATAACAAAGGCAATGAGGGCTACCACAAGAATACGGAAGCGAATATTAAGGGACAAAAAGAGTTTTTCTATACTGGAGGCCCCAAAGTAGTAGACCAAGAGTACAAGACCTGCCAGCAGCCAGCCTGCAAACACATCGGTAGGGAAATGAACCCCCAGGTATATCCTGCTAAAACTAATGAGGAGGGGCAGGGCGATCGCCAGGACAAGGCCCCAGGGCTGCCGAATCCAGCCGCCAATAATACCCCACAGGGTAACTGAGCCCTGTGCATGTCCCGAGGGAATACCATAGGAGTTTTCCACATCAAGGCCTACCGAGGGATCCAGTGCATAGGGGCGGGGCTGCCGCAGCAGGTTCTTAACGGTGCTATTTAGCCAGGCGGAAAGGAGCACTGCTGTACCCAGCCGAATTCCTCGTTTTTCATCAATACACCAGAAAATAAAAGGAAGGATCGCCAAATAGGCAAATTCGGCTCCAAGGCTGGTAATGGTTTTCATGATCACCGTCATAGCCGGAGATTCAATCTGCTGAACAAACTGGATTACATCTAATCCCCATTGATACACATTTTCCATAGTTCTACCCTCTGTTGCTGAGATGTACAGCCTTTGAAATGGGCTCCACTATAATTAAAACGGAAAATGCGAATATTACAAGGCTCATGGGGCATAAAAATATTGTTGACAAAAATTGTAATAAATAGTATTACTATAACTATACTAGTCAATGGAGGTGCCCATGGCAAAGATAGCTGCTAAAATGACGGATCTTATCGGCAATACCCCCTTATTGGAACTGGGGAATTACGCTTCCCAGGAGGGCCTTAAGGCCCAGCTTGTGGCGAAGCTAGAATCCTTTAATCCACTGTCCTGTGTTAAGGATCGAATTGGCTATGCTATGATTGCCGATGCGGAGGAGCGGGGGCTCCTTAAAAAGGATACGGTGTTGATAGAGCCTACAAGCGGCAACACGGGTATAGCCTTAGCTTTTGTCGCGGCATCCCGGGGCTACCGGCTCATTTTGACCATGCCGGAAACCATGAGCATCGAGCGGCGGGCCCTCCTTAAGATGCTGGGGGCCGAACTGGTGCTGACCCCCGGACCAGAAGGGATGAAAGGGGCCATCGCCAAGGCGGAAGAACTGCACAAGTCCATGCCCAATAGCCTTATTCTGCAGCAATTCAGCAATCCTGCAAATCCTGCTATACACCGGAAAACCACCGCCCGGGAAATCCTCGCCGATACGGGCGGAGACCTAGCGGTTTTTGTGGCCGGTGTCGGCACGGGCGGAACCATTACCGGAGTTGGAGAGGTGCTTAAGCAGCATAATCGGGCAATTAAAATTGTTGCGGTTGAGCCCGCCGATTCACCGGTCCTTTCGGGAGGTAAGCCGGGGCCTCATAAGATCCAGGGCCTCGGTGCCGGTTTTGTCCCCGATGTACTGAACCGTTCTGTAATCGATGAAATTATCCAGGTAAAGACCGAAGAGGCGGTGGGTACCGCCCGGAAATTGGCCCGGACCGAGGGTGTTTTGGTGGGTATTTCAAGCGGCGCTGCGGCCTTTGCGGCGACCCAGGTGGCAAAGCGGGCTGAATATGCGGGGAAACGGGTGGTAGTGCTGCTTCCGGACACCGGGGAGCGGTATCTCTCCACTGTTCTGTTCCAAGACCTATAACTGGTATTAAGCTGCATGAAGCTTTCGTCCCGTACCCAATTTGGTCTTAAAATACTGTGCTACCTGGCGCTTCGCTATGGAACCGAGCCGGTTCAGGCTGCGGAGCTTGCCAGGGTGACGGGGACCACGGAAAAATATATCGGGCAAATTATGCTGACCCTCCGGGCCTCTCCGCTTGTCCTTGCAAGCCGGGGCGCTCAGGGGGGCTACTATCTCTCCCGTTCTCCTGAGGAAATCAACCTCTTTGAGGCCCTGGCTGCCCTCGAGGGGGAACTTCTTCAGATGGAAGCCCTTTCAGGCTCCGCTTCTTTAGAGGTGCTTTCCAATGCGCTTAAGGCCCTGCAGGGCCTTGTTGCAGGCAGGCTGGAATCGACGCTCAAAGGGCTTACCCTCCAGGATCTTATCCGGGAGGGGCAGTACCATTCAGGCTACGGGGACTGGGTTATCTAGCGTTTTTATGCAATAAGCATAAAGAAGCCCGTGGCAAGAAGCACGAGAAAGATAATTTTACCAAAGAGAATTTCATCAACCTTATGGTGAATCTTTTCTCCGATCAAAATGCCCGTTGCAAGAAAGGGGAGCATCCCTGCGGTTCCGCTCAAAATAGGGGCTGTAAAAACGCCAGAGCGGACGTAATTGATAAGCAGCACCGTGTTGAGCGTGGTCCACAGCAGGCAGAGTGTGGCACGGAAACTGCCCTTGTCGGGGAGCGTTTTAGAAGCATAGAGCACCACCAAGGGGCCGCCAGAAGCAAAGGCGCCGTGTACCATGCCGCCTGCGAAGAGGAGCAGGTAGTAGAAAATGCGGTTCCGGAGCCTTTCCCCAAGGGCTCCTTCCGGGGCGGCGGGGCAGTTTTCGTTTTCCCGATTCGGCCGCGTAAAGCGGCGGTAGACCTGCCAGCCAGCACTGGCGATGATAAAGAGGGCTAAAAGTTTTTTAAGAAGCCCCGGGTCCAGGCTCTTAAAAGCCATGATACCAAAGGGAAGGCCGAGGCCCACAAAAAAAACAATGACAAAAAACTCTTTAAAATTGATGAACTTCCATTTGGTTATGACAATATAAAGGGCCAGTATCCATGCCAAGGTCGCCAATATGGGCACACCGGTCTTGACTCCCACGAGGGCGGTAACAAAGGGCAGGGCGAGGACCGTGCAGCCAAAACCGGTGATCGCTTCCAGGGCATGGGTGATAAGTACTGTAAGGCCTACCAGGGCAAACACGAGGGGGCTCATGACAGCTTCTCCAGCACAAGCTGCCGCACCAGGTCCTGAGTACAGGGCACGGGGTTGTTTTTTAGCTTAAAATCGCTCTGGACCTTGTCAAAGAGGGCTGCAATCGCTTCCCGATCCACCGAGCCTGCTGGATTTGCGTCGCCTGTAAAGCCGGGAATGTCTGAGAACCGATCCGGGAGTCCCATGAGCTTTTTAAGCTCCACAAGCCGGTCCCGCAGATATTGGATATACGCTTCGTCGCTTAAACTGATGCTCTCCGGCCGGCTGGCAGTGTTTGCTTCTTGGTGCGCTTCTTGGTATACCCGTTTAGCTAGGACGAGGAATTTTCCCCGTACCACCGGATCCCCCATGTTAAGGTCAAAAATATTTTGGGTAAAAAAAGCGCAGGCTGCGCCATGGCTCAGGTGCCATTCTTCTGAAAGAATAAAGGACAGGGCGTGGATCGCGGCGGTGCCGGTTTTGTTAAAGGCAATGCCCGCCAGGGTGGCTGCCCGCTGCAGGTCAGCCAGGGCGGGGGCCGCTCTTGGGGCCGTCGCTGGTTTGGTGCCGTTTCCCGCAGCCAAAGCAGGACCTGTATTTGCGGCGAGCGCAGCACCCGCGGCCGCGGCTGTGCCGCCTCCCGCTTCCGGCTGCGGCCGCTCGTTTTGTCTCTCCCGTTCATCTTCCCGCGCTGCACTGGCCCGCCAGGCTGGTTCCAGGCTTGCAAGCACCGCCGCGGCAGCTTCGAGAGCAAGCCGGTCCGACAGGGCTGTAGCATTTTTGTTCCAGAGGGTTTCCAGTGCGTGGGTTAAGGCGTCGTAGCCTGTGGCCGCCACGAGCTGTGGCGGCAGGTCAGCCACGAGGTCAGGCGAAAGGATGGCCGCCTCTGCCTGGAGGACCGGGCTATTCAGGGTGTATTTCCTGCCGGACCGGGCGCTGTATACCCCGAAGCGGGTAACCTCCGAACCCGTGCCGGTGGTGGTGGGGATGAGGAGCAGCGGCACCTTACGTTCCTGGGGTTTCAGGGGCGCTTCGGGGCCCAGGTATTCGTCCAGATCGCCGGGGCTGTCCAGCAGCATGGCCA
>JAIWNU010000006.1 GCA_020216655.1 Treponema sp.
CCGCCTTGGCCGAATCCAGGGTGGAGCCGCCTCCAATGCCGATGACCGCAGCGGGCCGTTCCCGCCGGGCCTTGGCCGCCATTTCCATAATGTCAGCGCTGGTGGGGTTCGGGACCACCTGGTCCAGAATCTGGAGTTTCCAAAGCCGGTTTAAGTCGGCCAAGGCCCGGTCTCGCAGCGGGAAGGGCCGCGGATCTACGATACAAAGCACCGGTGCAGAACCGGCGCTCGCAGTACAGTAAACCAGAGCCTCGTCCAGCCCTTCGGCGGAAAAGTAAGGGGTTTCAATAATCTTTGTTGGGGAAGCAATGGCGCCAATCATTTAAAGTTTTCTTCCTCCAGGGCCACTACTTGGTTAAAAGCGTTGGTAAGGAAGTCCTTTTTAAATTCCATTTTCTGGGTAAAGGACATGGAAAGCCAGGCATCCACGATCTGGCAGCCCAGGAAGGGCGCGGTAATCCATCCCCCCATGGTCAGGACGTTTGCATTATTGATAATCTTTGCCCGCTCTCCGGAAAAAATGTCCACCGCCACCGCGGCATAAATCCCCTTGTGCTTGTTTGCCACAATGGCCATACCCTGGCCGGTGCCACAGATGAGGATCCCTTTTTGGGCCTCCCCCCGCTGAATTGCCTTGGCAACCTTGGGGGCCTGGATAAAGTAGGGCTCAGGCTTATCGGCGCTCATGATGCCATAATCAATAAGGTGAATCTCCGGATGGTTTTCCGTAAGATGTTTTACGATTTCCCGGGCAAGGGGGAAACCTGAAAGGTCGCTTGCAAGGGCCAGGGTAATTTTCTCGCTCATAGTAGGTACTCCTTATTCAGATTGATGATCCATATTGATGAACGGATCCTGCCGTTCTTTTTATTTAAGCAGTTCTACCACTGCCTCGGCGATGGAAGCGCTATCCAGTTTATAGTGGGTTTTAAGCCACTGCTCGGTCCCGACCTGGCCGAACTCGTCCCGAATGCCAACACGGGCAAAGGGGAGGCCGATCCGGTATTCGGCCATAAGCTCCGCCACCGCGCTCCCCAGGGCGCCGTGAATCTGGTGATTTTCGCAGCTCAGCACTGCCTGGGCGCCGTTCATTGCCGACAGCAGGCCATCCTTGTCTAAGGGCTTCAGTGTCAGGGCATCGATAACCGTGGCTGAGATTCCCCGGCTTTCGAGGATTTTGGCAGCCTCCAGGGCCTCGTTCACCATAATGCCTCCCAGGGCGATAATCAGAACGGAGCCCGGACCTCCCTGGCGCAGCACCTTGCTTTTCCCGATACGGAAGGGTTCGTTTTCTGGGTACAGGGCCGGCAAGGGCTTACGGTAGAGCCGGAGGTAGATTGGACTATTCAGATCAAGCAGCTGGGGCAGCAGGGCTGCCAGGGAGACCGGGTCCGAAGGCTCCACAATAGTGAGGCCCGGTATAAGCCTCATGGTTCCCAGGTCTTCAAAGGGCATGTGGGTGCCGCCATTAAAGGCAGCAGAAATACCCGGGTCTGTTCCAATTAACTTTACCGGCAGCTTTGCGTAGGAGGCGGAAATAAAAAACTGGTCAAAGACGCGGCGGCTTGCAAAGCAGCCAAAGGTTTGGGCTACCGGAATTTTTCCCAGGCTCGCAAGGCCTGCGGCAACTCCAATCATATTGGCCTCCGCCACCCCCACGTTGATGTGCCGTTCAGGAAAGGTCTGGGCAAAGGAAGCCGTGGCGCCGGCCTTACCCAGGTCTGCATCAATAAGAACAATCCGCCCATCCTTCCGCGCAGATTCGACAAGCGTATTAATAAAAACGGTGCGCATTTCTTTTGTGTCCATTATCTTCTCTCCCGGCTCGTCACGGTCTGGGCGTCCTTGGTCTGCGGCCCTTGCGGTATTTCAGATGTTGAGGAATCTGAGAGGGCTGAGAGGGCTGAGAGGGCGGCTTCCATCTGTTCTTTGCTCACATTCATGTTGTGATTTCCCAGGTTTCCCTCGGCAAAGCTGCATCCTTTGCCTTTGATGGTATCGAGGATAATCATGGTGGGCTGCCCTCTGCCGCTCTTGGCCAGTGTTATGGCCGCATCCAAGGCATCCACATTGTGGCCATCGACCCGGAGCACCCGCCAGCCAAAACTCCGCCATTTGCCTTCTATGTCTCCCAGGTCGAGGATGTCCGCCGTATAACCGTCTATCTGCATTTTGTTGTAATCCGTAAATGCAATGAGCCGGTCGAGCTTATTGTGGGCTGCAAAGAGGGCCGCTTCCCAATTCTGGCCTTCGTCGCTTTCGCCGTCGCCGATAATGGCAAAGGTATAGGCATCGATGTGGTCCATCCGGTTACCATAGGCAATGCCGCAGGCGGCGGAAAGGCCCTGTCCGAGGGATCCCGTGGTCATGTCTACGCCGGGGGTTTTCGTGCGGTCGCAGTGGCTCGGAAGGCGGGTCCCCCCCTGATTCAGTGTTAAGAGCCAGTCCAGGGGAAAGAAGCCTCGCAACGCTAAGGTTGCATAGAGGGCGGGTCCCGCATGGCCCTTAGAAAGCACCAGCCGGTCCCGTTCCCGCCAGGCGGGATTTGCCGGATCATGCCTTAAATGCCGGCTGTACAAAACGGCCAGCACTTCTACGATTGACATGGCACCGCCAATATGACCGACCCCCAGTGTCCCAATAGACTTAATCGTGTGGTAGCGGATGTTCCGGGCAAAGGCTTCCAGGTCCCGCCGTTCCTCATGTGTCATGTAGGTACTCCAATGATACGCTAGGTTCGCTTTTCTATTACTTACAGAAAGTAAGTAATAGTAGCCTATCATCGCTTTGTGAGTTTGTAAAGAGCCACCTTAAAAACTGCGATTCCCTGCGGTTGCAGCGCGACTATTGACCGGACGCTGCTTTTTCCCTAGCATCGGCCCCATGGGTGAACAGTTTGTGCGCACCGAATTGATTTTAGGCTCCGCTGCACTGGAACATTTATCAAAATGCCGTGTCGCCATATTCGGCCTCGGCGGGGTAGGCAGCATGGCCGCAGAGGCCTTAGCACGGTCAGGCATCGGCTCCTTTCTCTTAGTTGACTGTGATGTCGTTTCCCTTACGAACCTTAACCGGCAAGTGCTGGCCCTTCATTCGACCATTGGTAAACCTAAAGTGGAGGTCATGCGGGAACGAATCCACGATATCAATCCCGCCGCCCAGGTAGAAATACGGCACGAACAGTATACAGCCGAAAACGGCGCTTCTTTTTTTGATATAAAGCCCGACTATGTGGTTGACGCCATCGATATGGTAAGCGCTAAGCTCGATCTTATTCTGCGTACCCAGACGCTGGGTATCCCTATTATCAGCTCCATGGGGACCGGCAATAAGCTCGATCCCTCTTTGCTCGAAGTGGCGGATATCTATGAAACCAGTGTCTGTCCTCTGGCCCGGGTTATGCGAAGGGAACTTAAAAAACGGGGAGTTAAGGCACTCCGGGTAGTCTATTCCCGGGAGATGCCGGCACAGCTCGCAAACGGAGAGCGGGCCTTTACCGAATCTGGCACCCCAGGCCGGCACCTCCCAGGCAGCACCGCCTTTGTGCCCCCCGCTGCAGGACTCCTCATGGCATCCTGGGTTGTCCGGGACCTCATATGCCTGTAATTAAAAAATCTATGGCAGAAAGTATATCCTGTCGATATGATATGCACTCCCCGATTGATAAACCTAACTGTGATATGGGGACACCTGCCATCTGTTGTGTTAAAAGTATAAACTCTTTATTGTTAATAAAAATTATTGGATTTAAATTTTTTATGATGCCTTTTTCAAATATCTCTTTGCTTGCCAGCGGAATAACTATTCTAGTTTCCAGGTCAGATAAGATTGATGACTGTACATCAAGTAAATAAGGGTATATCTTTTTGGATTTTTCATTTAAATTTTCATATATATGATATTGAGACATTAAAAGGTCCTCATTTCATCACTAAATAAACCATACTTTTCAAGTGCAGAATTATAATAGGCTATAGCTTCTTTGTTTTCTTCTTTCCAACGCTCTCTTTTTTTTTCTTTTAGGGCCTCCGCGAGAGCGGATTCAAGGATTGCGGATATGTTAATTTTGTATTCCTTTGCTTGTTTTAATAAATCGCTATTAACGGTGAGGTTTGTTGGTTTTTTGGGTGCATGAATGTTATACATTAAAGACATTGCAAACTCCCTTGATTCTAGATATATATAATATATGCGCATAATATATGTATGTCAATAAAATTGGGTCAACTATGGCTATACTTTTCGCGAAAAGAAATTTACTATAGGCTTATACTTATTTACTGGAAGTAACTATGAGTGGAGTTCCCTTACGAAGCGCCGACATTCGGGAGCGCAATGCAAAAATTATACTCGCTCTTGTGCAAAGCCGCAAGTATATCTCCCAGTCGGAAGTGGTGGCCTTAACGGGATTACGGGCCCCTACGGTATTCCGTATTTTTACTGAACTAGAAAAAGAGGGTCTTATCCGGCCTGTGCAAGCGGAGGATTCCCGGCCCTTGGCTCAAAATCGCAAAGCCCCAGACAGCTCATCTTCCCTCGTCGGTGAAGAAAAAAAAGGCCGAAAACCCCAGTATTTCGAAGTAGTTCCCGATGCCTTGTACAGCATTGGCATTGATTTCTGGTCCCGCTCAGCTACCCTCGCGGTCAGCGATTTTTCAGGAGAAATTCGTTTTATTGATGAACTTGAATTCCCCGATCCTTTGGATGCAGACACCCTTGTTACGGCCCTTCAAACGCTCATAAAACGGGCCCTTAAAAAGAGCGGTATCGATGCGTCGCGGCTCCTGGGCTTTGGCATCGGCGCCCCGGGCCGCATCGACCTGGAAAAGGGGCTTATCCTCTCCTATCCGCGGATCGCTAAATTAGCCAATTTTCCCCTGGTTTCGGTTTTGCAGAAACGGTATGACGTTCCTGTCTATATGCATAACAACGCAAGCCTTGCCGCCCTGGCAGAATTAAAATACGGCGCGGCCCGGGGCGCCAAAAGCCTCTTTGCCTTCCTTGTCCGCTCTGGAGTCGGCGGCGCCTACCTCGAAGGTTCCCAACCCTTTACGGTGCTCGGGAAAACAGCCCTGGAAGTGGGGCACCTTTCCTTTAACTGCGAGGGGCCCCACTGTACCTGCGGCGGTCAGGGCTGCCTAGAAGCCTATATTGCCGAAGATGCGGTGCTTCCCTTCATCCGCCGGGTATACCCGATAGAGTCTCTATCCGAACTAGACAAACTCATCGATTCTGAAATGGGGCCAAAAATCCGCTCAGCTATGGAAGAGCCCCTGCACATCTTTGAACTGGCGGTCCGTAATATTCATACCCTTTTTTCTCCCGAACGGTACCTCATTATCAGTCGTTTTTCCGGTTATGCCCGGCTTTTACAGGAGGAAATAAATCGGCGCCTTGCGGATCTCTGTCAGGGATCGGAAGAGGCCATTACTATTGTGGCCGATGTGTATGATTCAGGGCGGATTGGCCGGGGAGCCACCGATTTAGTAATCGAACAGTTTCTAAAAACCTGATACTCATCTTGCTCCCTTTTCTGTTCCTGTTATACTGACCGCTGGGTGTTAGAATCTAATTCATAAAGGGACAATCGATGAACAGAAAAGTATGGGGTTTGATCTTTTTATTATGGCTTATTGTAACTGCTCTTCCTGCCGCAGAGACAAGCCCGGAATTAGCTGCTTACCTACAGGAAAGTATAGAAATGTGGGATAAGGTGGTCCCCTGGTTCCGCTTGGGATCTGCCCCTGTCACGTCTTATTTCGATGCTGAAACGCTCGTAACCGAGCTGTCCAAGGACATTACTAAGGCTGGCCGATATAAAGAATTCGAATACCTCTTTAACTATCTTAATGAAAATAAAACCAAAGAAAATTTGGTATGTCGTATCGTAGAAGCTCGGCCCCCCAGTCCCGGTTTTTGGCCTGCCAGGATCGATAACAAGCAATCTGCCATGGTTATTAACGCCGCCGATCTTGAATATCTAGCCAAAGAACCGGCCTTACTCAAAGCTTCATTTCTGAGAGCTGTTACCGCTCTCTACTATCTGAAAGAAGCTGCATTCCCTACAGCTTATTTTAACGGCAGAAATGTCTTATATGAATTTTCTGCCCTTATGACAGGAAACTTTGTTGAATCTATCTATTTAAACGACATAGTTTTCTTTAATAAAAATGCATCCATAGCAAAGGATTGGCATACTTGGCTCCTTGATTCTGCTAAAAATGATAATCTTGCGAGTATTGCGCGCGATCTGTATGGCCTTTCCATGAACTACGCCTATCATTTTCTTTCAATTCTCAGCAAGCTATCTTCTTACCAACAGATCATGAGCATGCTGAATACGATGAATGATATACCACCGGATTTGGTAAATAATATTAAAAAGGGCTTATTTACCCGCTTTGCTTTGACTCCAAAACAGATAGAAGACGGTATCATTGCGCGGACCATCCTGATGACCGATCCGTGGATATTATTGGTTATCAGCCGGGTGATACCGCCTGAAAATAAGGAAATTCAAAATTGGGTTAATACCACCTATAAAACAATGGATCTTGTTCGGAGCTATTATAAACATTTGGAGCCGCCACTGCTTGATCACCGCCAGGCACAGCTTGATTGCAATGCATTCTGGGCTCCCGAACCGTCTATGCTCAGTTATGCGGAGCCAGCTAAAATAGAAAAAGGGACTGCCACAGCGCTTTCTGTTCCAGGGGCGGTAAAAACGATCTGGTATCGTGAATGTGATTCCTTTGCCGGCACCCAATATAGGGGCTATATTCCGTTAACTGAAAAAGAGGCCCTTGCAACAGCGGCATACCGGTTCTCATACGGCACTGATGAATCCCTTGTGGCTGTTGAGTATTTTAATAAAGGGCAGCTGCAGGTGGGTTATGCCCTGCAGGATGCTGCACGGATTATCATAATTCGAGAAGGCAGAACAGAAATATGGCGGTGGGAAGATGTATCGGGACGTTTAGTCTCCAATGACAGCGGTTTTGCCCTCATGAAAGCAGAAACAATACAAGGGACTGAAGATGAACGAGCAAAAGGGCTCAGTAGGCTTACCTTTACGTTTTATGATCGGGATGGCAGAAGGGTGTTTCATTCTTCTGGTTCCTGGAGCATAGAGCGAAAAATTTCATCCCAGGGATTCGAAGATTCTTATTATGATGACCGGGGCCAGTTAAGCGAAAATTATTTTGGCTATGCAAAAATCTGGTATTCCGAGACAGCCGGTACTACTATGGGGAGTAAAAATCGCATTAACCGATACGAGTATCGCTATTTTGATAAGGACGGGAATCCGTCATGTTCCCAATTTCTGGGTGTCCATGGGACTCTGGAACAGCATGCCGAGAATGGATCTAATTATAGTGTCGAAATATCATATATAAATGCACAAGTCCAGCCTAGTAAGATTTTTGACAATACCTGGATGCAAAGAAGAAAGTTCGGAAAAGACCTATGTGTCTTTGAAAACCTTGATCGTGAGGGTAAGCCCATCATGTCCATGTTTGGGTATGCATCGGTACAGAGTACTATTGTCAATGGCATGATTGTGGCGGATGCCTTTTACGATGCTGCCGGAAAAGCGGTGAACAGTCTTGCGGGCTATCATAAACGAAAAATGTCCTATACTGACCGCGGGGATATCGCGGAGTTATCCTATTTTGACGCACGAAATAAGCCGGTGCTTGGCATGGATGGCATCCACCGCCAGGTGTACAAATATGATAAAAATGGATATTTAGAAGAACTGTTTTTTTATAGCCCCGACGGCAAGCTCATTAATGATTATTCCGGTGCTGCTCATATACGGTGGTATAAGGACGAACTTGGCCGTACCTATGCTGTGGACGCCTGGGATTCGGCGGGTAACAGGCTCAGCAGCGGTGCGGGCAAAGATATTTGATAGATCGATGAACCGTAACAAAAGCAGGCTGCCCGGATAAACCGCCGGGCGGCCTTTTTTTATTGACAGCCAGCCATATCCGTGTTTTACTTACTTAGTGAAAGTAATCAAAGGAGGTTCGGTATGAAACGAACGGTAGGACTCATAGGCATCCTTTTGCTGGCTGTTTCTTTCTTTGCCATGGCAGAGGGACAGAAAGACTCGAGTTTCAAGGAAGTGGTGCTCAAGTGGCCTTGCATCTGGGTCGGCAAGGACTCTAAGGCTGCAGAGGTGGAAAAACTGGTTAACGAATTTAATGCGGCGAATGCGGGGAAGATCAGGGTCGAAATTGAACCACAGCCTGACTACGACGGCTATGAACAGAAAATTCGAACATCCATCGCCGCGGGTGTAGTTCCTGATATATTCACCCTCAAACTGAATCCAACCACCGCTGAATATTATAAGTCTGACCTGCTCATGGATCTTTCCAAAGAAATAAGTGGTGACTGGAAAGCCTCTTTTAAGTCCGGTACCCTGGAACAGGCCACCATCAACGGTGTTATGAAATCTATCCCCTATGAAATCGCAATTACTCCCATTTGGTATAACGAAGCGCTCCTTAAAAAAGCAGGGGTAAGCTATCCTAAGACGGTGGATGAAATGTGGGTTGCCTTTGATAAACTAAAGGCTGCTGGCATCACTCCCGCAAGCCAGATGACCGGCGGTACCAATGCCTGGACCAGCATGCTCTGGTTCTCCCATTTTGCAGCCTCCCTTGGCGGCCCAAAAGTGTGGGATAAACCCCTAACTGATCCTGTCTTTGTTAAGGCCGCGGCGCTTCTTAAGAAAATGTACGAAAATGGCTATACCACTGCCGATGCGGTGGGCGGCGATGCGGGTGTCTCAGGCGGTCACTTCCTGGCTGGTCGGACAGCCCTGTTCTCCAACGGCCCCTGGTATATCGGCAGGGTGAAAAAAGAAGCCCCCGAAGTTTTTGCGAATACCAAGGTCGCCCCCGCCCCTGCGGCAGGGCCTAACAAAAACGCTATGATCGGTTTCCTCCAGGCGAATATCGCCGCGGGCAACACCAAGGATCCGGCCAAAAAAGCCGCCCAGATTGCCTTCCTTAAGTGGATGACCAAACCGGAAAATGTAAAGCGGATTGCCCTCTCATCCGGTGCCATGTTCGCTGTTTCCTTTAACCTCACCGATGCGGATGCGGTGGATCCCCTCATGAAGCAGTTCTACGAACTCTCCAACACATCGTCCTTTAATGTGATGCATTTGGAAGGCGCCCGGGGTGCCGAGGTTGTCGCCGAATTCGGTCAGCAGCTTGCAAAAATGGCCCTGGGCCAAGCTACTCCCGAAGAATTCATGAAAGCCGTCGCTGCAAAGGAGAAACGGTAATATGAGACGGGGCGGGAGCGGTTGTTCTGGCCGCAACGGACTGGGAATAGTGGTTTTTCTCGCTCCCGTCCTGGTCTTGTATGCTGCCTTTTTTATCTATCCCTTGTTTTTTATCGGATTTACCAGCTTGATGGAATGGAACGGCATTTCATCGGCCCGTTTTGTAGGTTTAGAAAACTATGGCCGCCTCTTCTCCGATGCGACCTTTAAGCTGGGAGTCCGAAACAACTTTATCTGGGCCTTTGCCTCAGGGTTCATCCAGATTCCTCTGGCCACCCTGGTGGCCCTCATTTTGGCCCGCAAGGTCCGTTTCTGGAAGTTCCTGCGGACCCTTTATTTTCTTCCTAACGTTATTTCTGCGGTAGCCCTGGCAATGCTTTGGAAGGCCATTTATAACCCCACGTACGGGCTCCTCAACGGGTTCCTCGCCCTTGCGGGCCTGGGGCCCCATAACTGGCTCGGTGATACGGCTACCGCATTGCCCGCGGTGATTGCCCAATCGGTGCTGTACATCGGGTACTTTATGATCATCATTCTGGCCGCCATTACCACTATCCCCGACAGTCTTTATGAGGCAGCGGAGATCGACGGGGCTTCAGTCATTCAACAGACCTTTAAAATTACGATACCCATGATTACGGGGACCCTGGTCACGAGCATTACCCTGGCCATGGCCTACGGGATGCGGCATTTCGA